>CP065008.1:2635000-2743961 GCA_016699735.1 Alphaproteobacteria bacterium | reverse complement strand
AGCTGAACGAAGCGCTGTTCGAAGGCGCGACGATCAACACGCCCTCCATGCTGGCGGTGGAGGATTGTCTGGATGCGCTGCGTTGGGTCAAGAGCATCGGCGGGCTGAAGGGAACGATCAAGCGGACGGCGGAGAATTTTGCTGTTATCGAGAAGTGGGTCAGCAAAACGGACTGGATCGAATTTCTGGCTGAGACAAGCGAAACGGTTTCCAAAACCTCGGTTTGCCTAAAGATCACGGATGCGTGGTTCAAGGGGCTGGCGGCTGCCGATCAGGAGAATTTTATCAAGGCCACGACCAAGCTTCTGGAGAAGGAAGCCGCCGGTTACGATGTCGCGGGATACCGTGATGCGCCCGCCGGGCTTCGTATCTGGTGCGGAGCGACGGTCGAGACGGCGGATGTCGAAGCGTTGTTGCCGTGGATCGAATGGTCTTACGCCAAGGCCAAATCCGAAACACAGGGCCAGAAAGCCGCCTGATCCATGTTGTCCTCGCTTGAGAAGAAATACGAGATCGAGCGGGCGACCATGATGACCATCCTGGTGGCGACACTGGGGTATTTCGTCGATATCTTCGATCTTCTGCTGTTTAATATCGTGCGCGTGCAGAGCCTTAAGGATCTGGGTGTCTCCGAGGCCGATTTGCTTGAGACGGGTATTTTTCTTCTCAATACGCAGATGGCAGGGCTTCTCGTCGGTGGGCTGATCTGGGGGGTGTGGGGCGACCGCATGGGGCGGGTCTCGGTTCTGTTCGGCTCCATCCTGATGTATTCGATCGCCAATATCCTCAACGGGTTTGTCGGTTCCGTCGAGCAGTATGCCGTGCTGCGGTTTATTGCCGGGATCGGGTTGGCCGGGGAACTGGGCGCGGGTGTGACGCTGGCCTCCGAGCTTCTGCCCCGGGCGTTGCGCGGCCTCGGGACCACTTTTATCGCGTCCATCGGGGTGGCGGGGGCCGTTTTGCTGCGGTGGTCGCGGATATCTTCGACTGGCGCACGGCTTATGTGATCGGCGGGATCATGGGGCTGGGGCTGCTTGTGCTGCGGTTTCAGGTGCGCGAATCCTCCATGTTCGAAATGATGAGCCAGCAGGGCAAGGAAGGGAAGAAGCTTTTGAAGCCCGGTAATCCTCTCATTTTGCTGCGGCCTGCCTGCCTGAAAAAATATATCGCGGTGATCGTGGTGGGGATGCCGCTATGGGCTGTTGTCGGGCTGTTTATCACCTTTACGCCGGAGTTCGCCAAGGATTTCGGGATGACCGGAGATATGCCGACGGCGGGGAAGGCCGTTTTGTTCTGCTATGTCGGGCTGGTGATCGGGGATATGTTCAGCGGGCTTCTGAGCCAGTTGCTGCGGAGCCGGAAGAAGGCGGTGGCGATTTTCCTGTGCCTTACGGGTGTGTTTTCCTGCGTTTATGTCTGGGGGCCGCATCATTCGCTGGAGGCGTATTACGGGCTGTGCCTGCTGCTGGGTATCGGGACGGGTTACTGGGCGATGTTCGTGCAGATGGGGGCGGAGCAGTTCGGGACCAATATCCGCGCGACGGCGGCGACCAGCATTCCCAACATGGTGCGCGGGTCGGTCATTCTCAGTACCTCGATTTTTCAGGGACTCAAGGGGAGTCTTGGAGTCACGATGGCGGGCTTGAGCGTTGTGGGGCTAATGCTGGTGCTGGCGTTCATCGCGCTGGCGAGTCTGAAGGAGACCTTCGGGACCGATCTGGATTATCTGGAAGAATAATTCTTTACATCCTGTCTAAAGTCGCATAGACGTGAACGCCTGTTTTCCTAACAAGACAAAATAGGAGTCATCGAATGCCTAAAGTTCTTATCAGCGACAAGCTGGACCCCCTTGCCATCGAAATTTTCAAAAAAGCCGGAGTTGAGGTTGACTTCAAGGCGGGCCTTAGCCCTGCGGAGCAGATTGCCATCATCGACCAGTATGATGGTCTGGCGATCCGCAGCGAAACCAAGGTCAATGCGGCCATGATTGCGGCGGCCAAGAACCTCAAGGTCATCGGCCGGGCCGGGATCGGGGTCGATAATGTCGACATTCCTGCCGCGACCAATGCCGGGATCGTGGTCATGAATACGCCTTTCGGCAATTCTATTACGACTGCGGAACACGCGATTGCGATGATGTTCTCTCTGGCACGGCAGATTCCGCAGGCGAATGCCAGCACCCATGCCGGGAAGTGGGAAAAGAGCAAGTTTATGGGCACCGAGCTTTACAACAAGACTCTGGGCGTCATCGGGTGCGGCAATATCGGTTCGATCGTCGCGGACCGGGCGCTGGGCCTCAAGATGAAGGTGATCGCTTTTGATCCGTTCCTCACGTCCGAGCGGGCGCAGGATATCGGTGTCGAAAAGGTTGAGCTTGAAGAGATTTATGCGCGGTCGGATTTCATCACGATCCATGTGCCGAAGAACGACAAGACCAGCCATATGATCAATGCCGAGACGATCGCACAAATGAAGGACGGCGTTTATATCATTAACTGCGCGCGCGGTGGGCTGATTGTTGAAGCCGATCTCAAGGCGGCTCTCGATTCCGGCAAGGTGGCCGGGGCGGGGCTGGATGTGTTCGAGGTTGAGCCGGCGAAGGAGAATATCCTCTTTAACCATCCGAAGCTGATCTGCACCCCGCACCTGGGCGCATCGACGACCGAGGCGCAGGTCAATGTGGCGCTGCAGGTGGCGGAGCAGATGGCGGATTACCTGATGAACGGGGCGGTGACGAATGCTTTGAATATGCCTTCGATTTCCGCCGAAGATGCGCCGCGCCTGAAACCCTATCTGGCTCTGGGGGCGCAGCTGGGCGAGTTCGCCGGGCAGATCACGGATCATGCGATTCAGGGAATCGAAATCGAGTACGAGGGAACCGTCACCGATATCAATACCGACCCGATCACGTCGGTTATCATCGCCCATCTGCTGGGGGCGCAGACGGAGAGCATCAATATGGTCAATGCCCTCAAGGTCGCCGAGGCGCGGGGCATTAAAATCAAACAAAGTTATGACAAGACCGGGCGTAACTGGCGGTCGATGATCAACCTGATCGTCAAGACCACCAAGCGGACCCGCAACGTGACGGGAACTTTGTTTACCGGCAAGGAGCCGCGGGTCGTTAATATCGAGGGTGTGCCTGTCGAGGCGGCGCTGACCCGCGATATGCTGTTCATCCGCAACAAGGACAAGCCGGGACTGATCGGCGGTCTTGGAATGATTCTGGCGGATGGCGGGCAGAATATCGCCGATTTCCGTCTGGGCCGCGTGAAAGCGGGCGAGACGGCGGTGTGTCTGGTCTCTCTCGATGCGCCGCTGCCGGATGATCTGTTCGAGAAGGTCGAAGCCCTGCCGCAGATCGAAAGCGTCAAGCGCCTGAGATTCTAGGCGCCGTTATCCTGTGTTGCGCTTGTAGCGCTCGCAGGCGCGGATCAGTTCCTGCTGGAGTTCCTGACCGTGCTGGCCACCGTCGCCCTTCATTTGCTTGGCGATGATCGCGTTCAGGGTCTTGTGGTGGGCGTCGACGATCTCCAGCGCGTTGTCGTCGATATGGGTCAGGCTTTCAAGAAAGCCGAGCATGACCTGCGCCAGATTGCCGACCAGCCGATAATGGAAAACGGCGGCGTTGGCCTTGAGCTGCATCACGCAGCCGGCCATTCTTTCGACCGCTTGCTGTTCCGAGATTTCGCGGGAGCGGGTCCGGCGAATCGTTTGCGCCAGAGAATCGAGAAACTCGCGGGCGAGGGGGGAGAAGTCGATGTCGTTTTCCTCAATGACCTTCTGGCATTCCTGAATGACTTCCGGGGAGATTTTTCCGGTTCCGATTTTCGAGCGCAGGAGATTGGTGGCGCGGATGATCCTGACATTGTTTCCCTGCTGACTGGTTTTCTTCATGGCCCACTGCCCACCGTTTCAGGGTTTTTGTCCGGCGCATCGGCGGCGCGGCGGAACGGGCCGAGATAAGCCGCGCTTTTTTTGCGGCGGCGGTCGGGGCCGAAATAGCTGCCGTTCAGGACAAAATCGCGGGGCGCGTTGATAACGTGCAGAATCTTGCGGATCAGGTTGTGGGCGTCGAACGGCTTGGTCAGGTATTCCGTAATGCCCTGATCCCTCGAGGAGGTGATGCGCGCGGCGGCGCTATAACCCGTCAGCATGATGACGGGGACAAGGCGGTTGGGGGAGGCGCTTGATCGACGGATATTCTGTACGAGGTCGATGCCGCTCATGGGCGTCATGTGCCAGTCAGTGATGATAATATCCGGGTTGTGGCGGCAAAAGGCGGCGAAGGCTTCCTCTCCGTCATTGGCCGGAATGATTGTGCCGACTCCGAGTTTTTTGAGTACTGCCGTGATGAGGTCGCGCATCGGCTGTGTATCCTCCGCGATCAAAGTGCTCAATTTTTCCAGTTTCAGTGCGGTCATCCGTTCAGGCAGCGGAAGAGGGTGTCGGACAGGGTTTATTCAGGGACGCTAAGATACAGACTTGCGAATATTAGCACGGGTCAAGAAGGCCAGACAGGGGGCCGGCGCGTTTTTGTGTTCTTTATCCAAGGCTTAAGTGCGGATGTGTTTAAGCTTTTTGCCTTTTCGACCAGTAGCGTTCGCAGGCCTTGCGGAATTCGGCAGGGATTTTCGCCGAGCGCGTGTCGCTTTTGCCGCGGATTTGCCTGTGCAGCAATTTTGTGGCCGTATCCTCGAAGGCGGTGATAATTTCAAGAGCGGGGGCGTCCAACTCTTCAATGTTTTCAATCAGATCGAGGACGATTTGGGCGATATCCGTCAAGAGCGGATAATGGAAGGTTGCAGCGTTTCCCTTGAACTGCATGATCCGGTTACGTAAATCGCTCAAAGCCTCCTGGCCTGAAAGCCGTTCCGCGTGGAATTTTTCGATTGTCTGTCTCATTCCCCTCAATAGGTCGCTGGCCAGGCTCTGAAAGTCGAAGGCGTTGGATTCCATGAGTTGTGTGCAGGCCAGGATGGCCGACGGGGGGATTTTCCCGCGGCCGATTTTTGTCCGCAGCGCGAAATTCGCCTTGATGATGATTGCCCTGTGATTCGATTCGGCCCGTGTCATGATTTCCTATCCCGCCAGTGTTTCGAGCGCATCGGACATTCGGCGCAGGGGTCCGGAATAGGCCCGGTTTTCCTTGCGCCGCCGATCCGGCCCGAAATAATCTCTTGCTAGTATGAAATCTCTTGGATTTTCAATGACATAGGTTATGCGTTTGACGAGACCTTCGGCGGTGAAAGGCTTGGCGAGGTATTCCGTGGCGCCTGCGTCCCTTGAGCGCTGAATGCGGTTTGCGGCGCTGTAGCCGGTCAGCATGATGATCGGAACGGTTTTATTGGGCGAGGTTGAGTCGTTGCGGATCCTGCGGGTCAGTTCAATGCCGTCCATGGGTTCCATATGCCAGTCGGTAATGACAATATCGGGTCTTTCGTTACAAAAAACCTCGTAACCTTCAGTTCCGTCATTAGCGGCCAGAACGGTTCCGATGCCGAGCGTTTGAAGGATCACCATCAGAAGCTGGCGCATCGGCGCGACGTCTTCAACTACTAAAATGCTCAATTTATCAAGGCTTAACGCCATAATTTAATCACCCAAAATAATTTTATATTTGTAGAATTCTAATATTCAAGAAATGCCATATTTATGACATAAAGTACCATAAAAGGGTTGTTTTTGAAATACATCTTTAGGATAGGGAGTAATTAACATTTACGGAAAAATCGTTTGCTCATTTAATGTCGAGGAGCGTTCTAACCCTAAAGACCCCTGGGCGACAAGACTGTTTTTTCAATCGCCTGATATTTTCAACGGGGACGAAAACTGGGGGGATAAAAACTGGGCGTGGCAAAAAAATGGGATGAAAAAAGGCCAGACCCCCCAAAGCGCCTCGGTGCCTCAATTTCCGCTTAACCGAAGCCAGCCAGAAATCAGACACCGAGGACTTTTGGGAAGCATAACCCTGTTGAATTTACCGGAGTAAAGACAAGCAGGTCTCGCTAGATCAGGTCAGAGGACGATGTCCGGCAGCTTACCGAAGCTTTTTCCCCATTCCAGCGGACGAACCCCTCGTCCGCGTTATTTATCGTGGTGATCAGACCACTCATCGGTGCTTATCGCGAAACCACCGATCCTGCGAAGAAGTATTCAAGCACACGACGGACTGCAGCAAAACAAACCTACTGACGTTTTAATGTGCGCGACCACAGGTTAAATCTGTCAAGCTGGCCGAAGTATTTACACTTCCTCTTAAGCCCCCAGCATCACCTTCAGCACAGGGCAAAAGGCAAAGCAGCTCCGGGAACCCTGGGTGATGACCATTCACCCGATCTTCAGAGGGGGGAGACAATTTCTTGTAACCTTGTCCGTCTGGAGATGTTTGGATCATGACTCGGGTATGCACTCGAGTCGAGTCTTTTTTTGCGATTTTTGCAGCATTATTTCGCTACAGGCCGTCCTGTTGAAATAATATTCCACATTTTGAATCTTTGGCGGGCGGGTGCTGTGGATAAAATTTCTGCTTTTATCCACAGGTTATTCACAGATAAAAAAAGTTTTTTTTGGGTCTGTTTTTCAGCAAAATTTTTGTTTTATGAAAAACACATTTGGTTTCTTTTCGTGTCTTTATTTTCTAGCGATTCGCCTAAACTCTCTTAACCTATTGCAATATAACAATTTTCTTGTCGAATCAGCGCAGAGTCTATTTTTTTCCACAGGAAATTTGCAGCTAAAGTTCTGAATAAAAAGAGCTTTCGCTGTTTTTTTCTCAACTTCCGGCTCTTTTTGCGCTAGAGATTTAATTGTCGTCTCTAAAAATTTGGCAAACGAAAGGTAAATATTTACATAATCACATCAGTCAACTCCCTGATCCAGAAGAAATTTTGTCATAATCGTTGACAAAGTCCCTGTTTTTTCAGTAAAAGAGGCCATTCCAAGCGTTAAGGAAAAATTAAGAATATGAGCCTTTTTGGCCGGCGGTGATTCCCTGTTGAAATTTATTGCGTACCGAGGAGTAAGCAAACTATGACCAGCCCACAGATCGTCTCCAATCCTTCGAGCGCCAGCGTTCCGGCACAGCCTCCTGCTTCCGCTCTGGAGTCTGCCGGTTCACCTGTGCCGAGCGATCATTGCGCTCCTGTCGGCGGCGTTCAGGGGCTGGGTGGTCCCGCGCTTCTTGAAAAACCAGCGGTGGGCAAGGACTACACCGTCGATATGGAGGCGGGCCGGAAATACGTCTTTGATTTTTCCGAGGCCGACGTGAAAGAATTTGCGCGTTCCGGGGAGGACGTGACCCTTAAGTTTGCCGACGGTTCGGCGATTATTCTCAAAAATTTCAACGAGGCAACCCAGGCTGAATCGTCGGCGATCCTGAAGTTTACGCAAGCTCTGGCTCAGGGCGAGCTTGCCGGACTAATTCCGGTTTCCGCCCCGGCGTCGGCAAAAGATGGTGTGATTGTTATAGATGAGCCTGTTAAGGCCAAAGCTGCGCCGAAGACGGTGGATGCGGCGGCTGTTCCTTCTGATTCCTCCGGGCAGCACGTGGCTCAGGCGGAACCCTCCAGCGGAGAAGGTCAAAACGGGCAGGAGGGGTCGACCCTGAACTGGGCGGAGGTCGTGACTGAAGGGGAGCCGATTCCCCAGACGAATCCGGCGAATATCGAGCCAGCGGCGGGCGATGAAGCCGCTCAAGGCCCGCAAACAGGCACACCTGAGAATACCGCTGAAAAACTCGCCGGTATTGAGCCTGCTGCGGGGTCTTCCGGTTCGATCGGCGGACGTTCCGCCAATTCGGGTTACGGGTTCCAGAGCAGCTTCGATCCACAGGGCGTGCTGTCTTTGAACGATGTCGGGCCGATCAATCCGACGGCGCTGGTTTACGATTTGCCGCAGATTCGCGAGGATCTCGGTTTGGGGCGCCCCGGTGTTTCCGATTCCACGCCTTCGCCGACGCCTCCGGTTCCGGTTATCGAGATCGGCGATCAGCAGGTTTTAGAAGACGGTTGTGTGATCACAACTCTTTTTGCCTCTCCGGGCAGTGCGAATGGTATTCTTGAGGTTGTTATCTCCGGTATTCCCGCCGGCTGGACCGTTACGGGGCCGGGTGTTTTCGATCCGGTCGCGGGTACCTATACATTTACGACGGCCAGCGGTGCCGAATTCGGTGCCTCCGACAATCCCAAGTTCTATCCGCCCGCAGACAGCGACGCCGATGCGCTTGATCTCGTCTTTACCGTCACCGAAACCGATCCCGATACAGGATTGACGGGAACGGATAGCGGCGTTTTTGATATTATCGTCGATGCGGTCGCCGACCAACCCGACATTCAGGCCGACGATCAGAGCGGCGATGAAGGGGCGACACTGCCTGTCGATCTTCATGCTTTGACCGGCGAAGAGGTCAATAACGGTGCAGGGTCCGATGACGGGTCCGAGGTTATTACGGGCTACCAGATTTGCGATGTGCCGGACGGGTTCACGCTTTCGGCGGGAACGCTGGTTTCTCCGGGCGTATATTTTCTCACTCCTGCCGAGATTATCGGGCTGACGATCACCCCGAACGACCCGCATTTCTTTGGCAGTATTGATCTTGTGGCCAAGGTGTTCACCAGCGATAGCCCTGCGGACGGGGAGTTCGACCTTACCAATAATACGGCTTCGGATTCCGATCCGTTCACGCTGACATGGGCTCCGGTCATTAATCCGCCGACGATCACGGTCAATAACGGCATCGACGATGCGGTAGTCAGCGAAGACGGGTGCGTTGAGGTTCCCGTAACGGCGCAACTGGGTGCCAATCCCGGTCCGAACGAGTTTCTGACCGTTACGATTACGGGTATCGACCCGAGCTGGGGCGAGCTGATCTTTACGGTCGGCACTTATGATTCCACCACAGGCACTTGGACGGTTGTTCTGGCGCCGGGTGAGAACCTCGATACGGTTTTGAAATTCAAACCCGCGGCGGACAGCGATATCGATCTGTCCGGGCTTGTGGCGACCGCGATGGCAACCGATCCCGATGCCGGAATTTCAGCATCCGACGATGACGGGTTCAATGTCCTCGTCGATGCGGTGGCCGACGTTCCGAATGTGGACGGGCAGGATGTGTGCATGGAGGAGGGAACCTGCGTTCCGTTCCCGATCACAACGTCGGTTAACGATACGGATGGTTCTGAAGTTATCGAAATGGTGATCGTGCGCGGTCTTCCCGATGGCGTGACTTTGACGTCCGGCGTTTTTGATTCCGCGCTTGGCGGATGGGTATTGACGCCCGATCAGCTTGCCGGACTTGGGGTCAATGTTCCCAACGGGATAACGGGCAATTTTAACATTTCGATTGAATCGATTGCGTTCGAGCAAAACACCAGCGGGACGGAATTCAACCCTGACGATAACCGCGCCAGCGCGTTCGATAACGTGGTGCTGTGCATCAAGCCGGATGAGATTCCTGTTCTGGTGCAGCCCGAGGAAGTCTCCATCGACGAGAGCGACCTTGCGCCGACGACATCGATCTCCGGGCAGGTCGAGGCCGATTTCGGCAGCGACGGGCCGGGGGTTTTTTCAGGAAACGGGACGTCCTTTATCGGAACGGTTACTTCCGGCGGCGTTCCCGTTAATGTCGTTTTCGATGCTGCGACCAACACCTATACCGGTCTGGCCAGCGGTGCGACGGTCTTTACGCTGGTTATTGCGACCGATGGCTCCTACACGTTTAACCTGCTCGGCACGCTCGATCATCCCGACGGGTCCGATCCGAATGATTCGCTGCCGCTGGAATTTGGTGTGACTGCGACGGACAGCGAGGGTGATGGTGCGGACGGCGTGATTACCGTTCATGTGCATGATGATGCGCCTATCGCCGAAGACGACTCCGTCGAATTCGATCATACGGAGGGCGGCGCGACCGGCGATGTTCTGCCGAACGACTCTTTAAGCGAAGATACTCCGAACACCGTGACCAAAGTGGCCTTCGGCGGCGTTGAAGTTGAAGTCGATCCCGTGACGGGGGCGACGGTTGAGGGCGATTTCGGGACTCTGCAAATTTTTGCCGATGGAACTTACACCTATACGCTGCATCCCTGTTCCCCCACGGGCGGTTCGGGCGGTTCGGCTTCCCTCGATCCGATGGTGGACGATGTCGCGGGGATTCAGGAATCGATTACCAAGAACGGGATCACGGTTACGATTCTCAATGACGGGAATTACGACATCAGCTGGGTGAATTCTCCCGATGGGAACGGCCTGGGCATTGATAATCTCGATACCAGCGATTCCAAGAAAATCCTGCCCCGGGGCGAGACGTTCGGGATCAGTTTTGCCGAGGACGCGCAGAGCGTTGCGATCACGATTGCCGAGATCGGTGATAATAACGACGACGGTTTGCATGGCGCGGAGTATGTCATTCATTTCGCGGACGGAACGACCTATTGCGGTGAGCAGCAATTCGCGCCGGGCGGAATTGTGAACGGGCATTTTACCTTCACACTGAATTCCGCGGATTTCGGCGGCAAGTTGATTCAGAGCGTGGATATTAACTCTCTGGACAGCGGCGATTATCTGGGTGCCTCGATGCTGCTGGGTAATGTGCAGGTGACGTATCCGGGCGGCGATGATTGCGGCTGTCAGGAAGATGTTTTCACTTATACGCTGACCGACTCCGACGGCGACAGCGATACGGCGACCCTGACCCTGCAATGCATCGAGGGGCAACTCATTGTCGGCGAGAATGTCAGCGACCGTGACGGGTCCACGACGCCGCATCATGTCGGCACGGATGCCGGAGCGATTGTCGGCGGCGCCGGGGCGGATATCCTGGTCGGCGATGCCGGGGGATCGTTCCTTGAGACGAAGACGCAAGACTACAACATGGTTTTCATGCTGGATGTCAGCGGTTCCATGGGCTATCCGAAGGATGATCCGCGTCTGGCCCTCCTCGTTCAGGCGATGGAAAGCCTGATGAACGATATCGGCAGCTATAATGACGGGGTCATCAAGGTGCATATGGTTGCGTTCAGCACCACCGTACGCTCCGAGGGGACGTTCATCGTGACGGATGCTACGGGACTGGCCGATGCGATCACGTATCTGCACGGGCTGACGGCCAACGGCCTTACGAACTACGAAGACCCGCTGCAACACGCGATTTCATGGCTGGAAAGCGGCGAGGCTCTGGGCGGCGATGCGATCACGACGAGCTATTTCATCTCGGACGGTCAGCCGAACCGCTTTAACAATAGTTCTGGCGGCGTCTCGCAGGGCAGCGCCTCAACGGTTATCGGGGAAATCACGGGCACCGATGGAACCGACGAGGTCGGAATATTGCAGGGCTTGAGTGACGAGGTCATCGGCGTTGGCATTGATATCGGCAGCGATATCTCCCGTCTGGATGTGATTGATTCCGACGGGGATGCGATCAATGTTGTCGATCCGCACGATCTGACCGCAGTGCTGGCCGACCTGAATCCGGTCCTTAATCTGGACTCGCTCGGGGATGATGTCCTCGACGGCGGGGCCGGACGGGATATCATCTTCGGCGATGTGCTTTACACCGACGAGCTGGCGTTCATGCATGGACTTCTGACCGACGACGGGTCGGGCTGGGAAGTCTTCGAGCGTCTTGAGGCCGGGGAAAGCACACTTGACCCGAGTTGGAGCCGTGAGGACACCATCGCCTTTATTCGCGGCCATTCCGAAGAGCTGGCGCAGGAATCCGTTGACACCAACGGGGACGGGCGTCTGGGCGGTCATGACACGATCCATGGCGGGTCGGGCAACGATCTGATCTTCGGGCAGGAAGGCAACGACCATATCCACGGCGATGCCGGGAACGATGTTCTTTATGGCGGCTCGGGTGCGGATCATTTTGTCTTTGGCTCGATTCTTGAAGGGGTTGACCAGATCATGGACTTTAGCGTCTCCGAGGGCGATCTGATCGATCTTTCGGCGATTCTGTCCTCCTACGATCCGCTGTCCGACGATATCCATGACTTTGTAATCGTTACGGAAAGTGCTGGAAATACCCTGCTGTCGGTCGATGTGACCGGGGCGGCGGGGGCCGGAGGGATTGTCGATCTGGCGGTTCTGGCCGGTATTACAGGCCTTGACCTTGACGCGGCGATCCGGGCCACGGTCTAGGCGTATAGAGTTTTGGGTTGGCTTTTTTGCTTCATATGGGGTACAAAAGGGCCGACCCTTAAGTGAGAAGCTTTTGCTAAGCCTTTGAAAAAGTTGTAAAGACGCACTTGATAAGTGTCTTGAAACAGGGCATAAAAGTAGGGACGCGCAGGATGTGCGGATTTCGCTTGGTCCAAAGGCTCAATTTCTAAGTATGAGGTAATGACCGTGACTTCGAGTAAAACATTCCGCAAATTTCTGCTGGCGTCCGCCGTGTCTGCCATCCTTGTTTTTGGGGCCGGACCGTCCCGTTCCGAAGAGCAAACCGCGCAAAAGGTCATGAACCTGCGCGATGCGGTCGCCGTCGGTCTTGCGACCAATCCTGAATATGGCGTCGTGGCCGCGAGCAAGCGGGCGACCGATGAAGAGCTGAATCAGGGACAGGCGCTGTTTTTGCCGTCCATTGATGTCAATGCCGATGCCGGGTATGAGTACAGCGACGATGTCGGCACACGGGCGGGGCCGGGGGACGACACCGAGGAATTGTTTCGCCGTCAGGCGGGCGTGACGCTGACCCAGATGCTGTTCGATGGCATGGAGGCGCATTACGAAGTCAAGCGTCAGGAAGCGCGCGTTAATTCTTCGGCCCATAGAGTGAAGGAAACTTCCGAGCTGATCGGGCTGGCGATTGTTGAATCCTATCTTGAAGTGATGCGGCAGCGGCAGCTTCTGCTGATTGCCCGCGATAACGTGGCCGATCACGTCGCGATCATGGATCAGATCCAGGACGGTGTGACGGCCGGACGCTCCACGCAGGCCGATCTTGAGCAGGCGAAGGCTCGTCTGGCTTCCGCCCGTACGGTTGAATCCAGCACACGCCAGGCCCTGCGGAACGCTGAATCGCGTTACCGTCAGGAAGTGGGCGATCCGCCTGTCGATCTTGAATTTCCGGTCATTCCGTTCGACCAGCTTTCGCAAGATGTGGAAGAGGAGGTGGTGCAGGCGATGGCCAACAGCCCGACGCTGAGCATTTTTGAGTCGGATATCGAAGTGGCTTATGCCGAGGCGCAGGGTACGAAATCGACGTTCTACCCGCAGGTCGATCTGCAGCTCAATGCCCGTACCGGGAACGATCTGGGCGGGGTTGAGGCCGAGGATACCAGCGCGTCGGCTCTGGTCGTCATGAACTGGAATCTCTACCGTGGTGGCGCGGATGTGGCGCGTTCCCGCGAGTTCGTCCACCGCCATCAGCAGACCAAGGAAGAGCGTGCGGAAGCCGCCCGCGGCGTTGAAAACGATGTGCGCCAGACCTGGGCCGGAATGGTTTCCGCCGGGGAGCGTGCGACGCAGTTCTCCGCTCAGGCCGAGGCCAATGCCGAAGTCGTGAAGGCTTACAAGGACCAGTTCAATCTGGACCGCCGGACGCTTCTGGACGTGCTTGATGCCCAGAACGAACTGTTCGTTTCCCGCAGCAACACGGTCAACTCCGAGTTTCTTGAGATGTTTGCGGTTTACCGTCTGCTGGCCCTGAAGGGCAAGCTGCTTCCTGTGATCGGCGTTGACTATCCGCGGGAAAGCACCCTTGCCTCCGGTGAGCAATGGTCTTACAAAGAGACAATGGACGCACGCTAAGCTCCTATTTGTCTGCGTTCCTCATTCTCTTTATATCATGGACCTGTTCACGTGAGCGACAGACACGACAAAGGCAAGGCTGCCCCCTCAAAACCCCGTCGAGATAATGAGGACGATCCGCTTCAGATGAATGAGCAGGCGGGTTCTTCTGCGGGCGGCGATCCGAAGCAAAGGGACAAGACCCCCGACGGGTGGCCGCTGCAGGCCGACCGCATTGCTATTTCCGATCCGCTTGTCGATTGCCTTTGCCTGATGGCCGGACATTACGGGCGGCGTACCAGCCCTGCTTCGCTCACGGCCGGGTTACCCGTGCCTCCGGCGGGCATCACGCCCGCGCTTTTTATTCGGGCGGCGGAGCGGGCCGACCTGCAGGCGACATTGGCTGAGCGTTCGCTTGAATCGCTGGCGATTGCGCCGAATCTTCCGTGCATCCTGACCCTTGAGCATGGCCAAGCCTGCATTCTCAAAGAGGTGCGGTTTCCGCCCAAGCATCCGCCGAAGAAAAATGATGAGCAGGCGCTTGAGATTCATCCCTCCACACGCTTTTTTGTTCAGTTCGCAGAAACCCAGGACGAGAAAAGTTATATCAGTCTGGAGGAACTCAAACGACTGTATACCGGCTATGCGTTTTTTGTGCGGCCGGTGGCGCGTTCGGACGACCGGGCCGGACCGGCGGAGATCGATACGGGGCGCGACTGGTTCTGGGCCACGCTCAAGAAAAACCGCACCATTTACACCGAGGTCATTATTGCGGCGCTGATCGTCAATTTCATCGGGCTGGCCAGTTCGATCTTCGTGATGAACGTGTATGACCGAGTGGTGCCGAACAGCGCGTTCGAGACGCTATGGGCGCTGTCGGGCGGGATTATCGTGGCCTATATCTTCGATTTTATTTTGCGGAATTTGCGGGCGCATTTCCTCGATTATGCGGGCAAGAAGGCGGATGTGAAAATCTCGGCCGAGCTGTTCGAGCAGATTCTCGGCATGACGATGGCGGCGCGGCCCAAAAGTGCGGGGATTCTGGCCAGCAATATGAAGGAATTCGAGACGCTGCGCGATTTCTTCACGTCCGCGACCATGACCGCGCTGATCGATCTTCCTTTCGTGCTGATTTTTATCGGATTTATCGCCCTGATCGGCGGGCCGATTGCTTTGGTTCCTATCGCGGCAATTCCGCTGGTCATCGGCATGGGCTTCTATCTTCAGGGGCCATTACAGAGGGTCACCAAGGATTCGATGCATGAGAGCGCTCTTAAAAACGCTCTCTTGTTCGAGACGATTATCGGGCTGGAGACGATCAAGGTGCAGGCGGCTGAGGGGCATATCCAGCGGCAATGGGAAGAGCTGAGCGAGAAGGCTTCGCGCACGGCGGTCAAATCGCGGCAGCTTTCAGCGTTCGCGCAGAACTGGGCGCTTTTTATCCAGCAGCTGGTGAGTGTCGGGATCGTCATCGTGGGTGTTTATCTGATCAGCTATGGCCATATTACGCAGGGCGCGTTGATCGCCTGCGTGATTCTCTCGGGCCGTGCGATGGCGCCCTTGGGGCAGATCGCCGGACTCATGACGCGCCTGAACCAATCGCGGCACGGGCTGAAGCAGCTGGACGATCTGATGCGGAAACCCGTTGAGCGGCCTTACGGCAAGCATTTCGTTTCCATGCCTGAAACACGCGGGCGTGTCGAATTCCGTGACGTTTCGTTCCGCTATCCCGAGGCGCGGGTGCAAACGCTCAACCACCTGAATTTCGTCATCGAGCCGGGGGAGCGCGTCGGGATTATCGGCGCGGTGGGTTCGGGGAAGACGACCATTGAGCGGCTGCTTTTGAATCTGTACGAGCCGGAAACCGGATCGGTGCAGCTGGACGGAACGGACGTGCGGCATATCCATCCCGGCGATTTGCGGCGGAATATCGGCGCCGTGCAGCAAAGTCCGCAGCTTTTTTATGGCTCCGTGCGGTCGAACATCACGATGGGACACGAAACGGCGCCGGACCGGGCGGTCTTTAAGGCTGCGGAAATGTCCGGCGTTCTTGAATTTTTGAAAGATTCTCCCACAGGGCTTGATACGCAGGTCGGTGAGCGCGGCGATGCGCTCTCGGGCGGGCAGAGGCAGGCGGTAGCGATTGCGCGGGCGCTGCTCTACGATCCGCCGGTTCTGATTCTCGACGAGCCGACGGCCTCGATGGATCCGGCGTCCGAGACGCGTTTGCGGGCGCGATTGACGAAGCTCTGTCAGGGCAAGACGACGATCCTGATTACGCACAAGGGCGCGATGCTGACGCTGGTGGACAAGCTCATCCTGATTGACCGCGGGCGGCTGATCGCCTACGGCCCGAAGGATGAGGTCATCCGCAAGCTGCAGGCGCGGCAATACGGAACGGCGGCGGAGAATACGAATGTCTAAAGCCAACACTTCTGCCGCCCATCCTTCCGCCAAGGCCAAAAATCCCGGCGCCCCTCAAAGCGGTCCTCAAGCGGCGATCAACGATTCCGCCGAATGGACGGCGATCCGGCAAAACTGGGCCAAGGAGCAGGCTGCGATGCTGCGCGCCCGCGCCGAGACGCTTTTCGAGGTGGACGAGCAAGTCCCGCTGTCCAAGCATCTGCTGCTGGTGATTATCACGGCGTTTTTTATCTTTTTCCTTATCTGGGCGAATTTTGCGCCGCTGGATGAGGTTACACGCGGGGAAGGCAAAATCATTCCCTCTAGCGAGGTGCAGGCGCTGCAAACCCTCGATGCCGGGATCGTCGAGGAGATTCTGGTGAAAGAGGGCGACGCCGTCGAGGCGGGGCAGGTTCTGGCGCGGCTCAGCGATATCGAGGCGTCGTCCGATCTGGGGGCGAACCGGGCGCGTTATCTGGGGCTTCTGGCGGCGATCACGCGGTTGCAGGCCGAGGCGGAAGGCAAGAGTGAGGTTGTTTTTCCCAAAGAGGTCGAAACGGAAGCGGCCGAAAGCGTGACCGAAGAGCTTAACGCCTTCCGCGCCAACCAGAAGCAGCGCGAGGGGCAGCAGAAAGTCCTTCAGGAGCAAATGACCCAGAGGGAGCAGGAAGTCGATGAGTTGAATAGCCGGATCGGCGATCTCAAGGGCGTGATCCGCTTGCAGCGTGAGGAGAAGAATATGATCGCGCCTCTGGTCGCCAGAGGGTCGGCGCCGAAGCTGGAACTGCTGCAGCTCGAACGGGCCATCAAGGAAAAATCCGCGGAGCTGAACGGCCTGGAATCCAGCGTTCCGCGGGCTAAGAGCGCCATCGAAGAGGCCAAGGCGCGGCTGGCCGATCTGGACAGCACGATGAAGGCGGAAGCGCAAAAGGAGCTGGCCGCGAAGCTGACGGAGATGAATGAAATCCGCGAACGGCTGGCGGCGCTTAAAGAGCGCAAGACGCGCAAGGAGATCAAGGCGCCGGTGGCGGGCACGATTCAGGATATCCGAATCAAGACGATCGGCGGGGTGGTCAAGCCCGGAGAGGATTTCATCAAGATCGTGCCCAAGGACGACCAGTTGATCGTCGAGGCGCGGGTGAAGCCGTCGGACCGGGCGTTCATTTATCCGGGGCAGCCGGCGATGATCAAGCTGACGGCCTATGATTTTTCCATCTATGGCGGGCTCAAGGGCGAATTGCTGGATATCTCGGCCGATACGTTCGAGGATGAGAAGGGCAACAGCTATTACCGTGTGCGGCTGCGGACCTATGAGACGCAGCTCAAGCGGGCCGGAGAGATTCTGCCCATCATTCCGGGCATGGTGGCGAGCGCGGATATCCTGACGGGCAAGAAAACCGTCATGCAGTATCTGATGAAGCCGCTGATTAAAACCATCGACGATGCGATGAATGAGCGCTAGGACCGGGCGCACGGCTTTTCTAAAGACCTGCAAACACGCGCTTTTTGCGCTTCCGCTTCTCAAATACGTTTAAGTATTCTGCGATGCGCTTCTCAAAAGCCTGTGTTTTCGCTGACTTTATAAAAGCCGTGCGGCTGCGGTCCTCAAGACGGGACTAAGTCTGTGGCGTTTTGTCTTTTTTCCACCTTCGGATTCCGCTTTTTGTGTTCGATCAAAAGTTTAGGGTGCGGTTGTTTCCTGTTCGCCGCCGTTTTTCCTGAAGCGGACTCAGTCCTGTTAGTCCGGTGCGCGGGCGGTTTGAGGGGGTTACCGAGCGTATTATAGGAATATTTTCATTTTTTGTCCAGTTCCGAACGCTCGGCCCAAAAAGGGGCTTTTGAAACACGGCGGGCACAATGATCACGACGATAAAGAGATTCTGTTTTATCGCTTAGAGTCGGCCTCTGATTCTCATGAATTTTTCTGGATCCCCGCTTGCGCGGGGATGCCAAGGAGGGTGCAAAGCCAAGCTTGCGTTATGTTATGGGCGGATTCCGGCCTTCGCCGGAATGACATTTAGGGAGGCGCGGCGGTTTTTGGTGAAACGGCTTGCAAAATCCGGCGGAATGGGGTTTTTCTAATAGTCTTGATTCATGTTCACCCTTTGAAAATTTTAAGAGACCGCCATGCAAGAGGGTCAGGCCGCCGTGGTTAAAGGATCGTCCATCGCCATCACACTCCCTGACGGGGCGGTGCGGAGCTATGGCGCAGGGGTCACAGGGATGGAGATTGCCGAGAGCATTTCCAAATCGCTGGCCAAGGCGGTGATTGCCGTGCGGATTGACGGTGAGATTTGCGATCTTTCCCTGCCGATTCTGCAAGATGCCAAAATCTCGCTCATCAAACGCGAGGACGAGGCGGCGCTGGAACTCATCCGGCATGACGCGGCGCACGTCATGGCGGAAGCGGTGCAGAGACTCTTTCCCGGCACGCAGGTGACGATCGGGCCGTCCATCGAGAACGGGTTTTATTACGACTTCGCCCGCAATGAGCCGTTTTCGAGCGAAGACCTTGCCGTCATCGAAAAAGAAATGCGGAAAGTCGTGGAGCGCGGCGCGGCGTTCACCCGCGAAGTCTGGAACCGGGACGAGGCGATCCAATATTTCACCGATAAGGGCGAGATGTTCAAGGCGGAGTTGATCCGCGATCTGCCCGAAAGCGAGGCGATCAAGATTTACCGGCAGGGGGAATGGCTGGATTTGTGCCGCGGGCCGCATATGCCGACGACCAAGCACGTTGGTACGGCGTTTAAGCTGCTCAAGGTGGCCGGGGCATACTGGCGCGGGGATTCGAACCGCGCGATGCTGACGCGGATTTACGGTACGGCGTGGCGTACCGACAAGGAGTTGCAGGATTACCTGACGCAGATTGAGGAGGCGGAGAAGCGCGATCACCGCAAGCTGGGGCGCGAGATGGATCTGTTTCATATGCAGGACGAGGCGCAAGGTTCCGTTTTCTGGCATGAAAAGGGCTATACGATCTGGCTGGCGCTTGAGGCCTATGTGCGCCGCCGTTTGCGGGATGCCGGCTATATTGAGGTCAAGACGCCGCAGCTTATGGACTCACGTTTCTGGGAGCAGTCGGGGCATTGGGGCAAGTACCGCGAGAATATGTTCGTGGTGCCCGACGTGGTGCCGAATACCGAGGAGGGCGGGAAGGTTTTCAAGGAAGAGCCGAAGCATTTTCTGGCGCTCAAGCCCATGAACTGCCCCGCGCACGTGCAGATTTTCAAGCAGGGGATCAAGTCGTACCGCGATCTGCCGATCCGTATGGCGGAATTCGGGTGCTGTCACCGGAACGAGGCGCACGGGGCGCTGCACGGTTTGATGCGCGTGCGTCAGTTCACGCAGGACGACGCGCATATTTTCTGCCGCGAGAGCCAGATCAAATCGGAGAGCATCGCGTTCTGTGACCTGCTCAGTAAAATTTACCGCGATCTGGGGTTTAACGATCTTAAGGTCAAGCTGGCGACGCGGCCGGAAAAGCGGGTCGGGACGGAAGAAAGCTGGGATTATGCGGAAAACGCGCTTAAAGAGGCGCTGGAGGCGGCGGGGTTGCCGTATGAGCTGGCGCCCGGAGACGGGGCGTTCTATGGACCGAAGCTGGAGTTTCATATCCGCGATGCCATCGGGCGGAGCTGGACGTGCGGGACGCTGCAACTTGATCCCAATCTGCCGGAGCGGCTTGACGCCAGTTATATCGCGGAAGACGGGCAGCGACATCGGCCTCTGATGCTGCATCGGGCGATTCTCGGGTCGATCGAGCGGTTTATCGGAATCCTGATCGAGAATTATGCGGGGAGGCTGCCGCTCTGGCTGGCGCCGGTGCAATGCGTGGTGGCGACGATCACGGGCAGCGCGGATGACTACGCGCAGGAGGTCTATGAGAATCTGCGGAAAGCCGGTCTGCGGGCCGAGCTTGACCTTCGGAACGAAAAGATCAATTACAAGGTGCGGGAGCATTCCGTGGCCAAGGTTCCGGCGATTTTTGTGGTCGGGGAGCGGGAAGGCAAGGAGAAGACGGTGGCCATCCGGCGGCTGGGTTCCCCGGATCAGTCGGTCGTTGCCTGTGCACAGGCGATTCAATCGCTTGCAGAAGAGGCCAAACCGCCCTATTAATGTTCTTTCTAATGAAATTATATGATTTTTTCATGAACTACAGACGAGGAGACTTTTGAACAATACACGTAAACCCAATCGACCTTCCCCCGCCCAGTCCGGCGGTCCCAGGGTCAACGACATGATCTCGGCCAAGGAAGTCCGGGTCATCGATCAAAACGGAGAGATGAAAGGCGTTTTCAGCGTTCAGGAGGCCCAAAGAATGGCCGATGCTGCGGGCCTCGATCTGGTGGAGATATCGCCTAACACCGATCCTCCTGTGTGCAAAATCCTCGATTTCGGCAAGTATAAATACGAGCAGCAGAAAAAGGCCGCCGAAGCCCGCAAGAAGCAAAAAATCATCGATATCAAGGAAATCAAGATCAGTCCGCGGATCGACAAGCATGACTATGAGGTCAAGATGCGTAATGCGCGTCGTTTTCTGGAAGAGGGCGACAAGGTGAAGGTCACCATGCGGTTCCGGGGGCGCGAGATGGCCCACATCGATATCGGGCTTAACCTGCTCAAGAAGATGAAAGAAGAACTGGCCGACGTCTCCACCGTCGAACTCGAACCGAAATTCGAGGGGCGGCAGATGATTATGGTGCTGGCGGCAAAAGGTTAGGGCGTGTCCTCAAGCTTTGTCTTTTGGCCTGCAAAGGGCGTTTTTTTTGCGCTTCCGCTTCTCAAATACGTTTAAGTATTCTGCGATGCGGTTCTCAAAAAACGCCATTTTTGGCTCAAAATACTGCCCTTGAGAACACCCCCCAAGGTCGAAAGGCGCGGCTTTTGCGAAGACCTGCAAACAGGGGTTTCCCCCGTTGCTTCTTGCTTGCTTTTCGGGTTCGCTTGGCCTATCACTCTAGTTCCGTTGATCCGTTGAACAGAAAGACAGCGCGGTTCACATATGATCATAGACGTCATCGTTCTTCTTGTCCTTATTGCCTCGGTTCTCATCGCTTTCCTGCGCGGGTTCATCCGTGAAATCCTGACCATCATCGGGATTATCGGCGGGATGGCGGCGGCGTATTTTACAGGGCCGATGCTTGCGCCGACAATGCGCGGATGGCTGGGGGTCAAGGAGGCCGTCGAGGGTGAGGAACAGGCCAAGCTGTTCGATCTGATTCCCTATATTTATGTTGCCGATGCGCTGGCTTATGGCGCGATTTTTATCGTTTTCGTGGTGATCCTCTCGTTCCTCAGCCATTTTCTGGCGGAGTTCGTCAGCAAGATCGGTCTTGGTGCGCTGGACCGGACGCTGGGCGTGATCTTCGGGATCGTGCGCGGCGTGCTGCTGGTCGGGATTATCTATCTGCCGGTCTATGCCAACGTCACCACCGAGAGCAAGCAGAAATGGATGGAGGGCAGCAAGACCGCGCCCTATCTTGAGGTCGTTGCGGGATGGCTCTATGCGCTCGTGCCCGAGGATATGCGGACCGAGGTCGAGAAGCTTTCGGGCGAGGGTAATCCGGCGCAGAAGCTGCTGGAGGCGCAGGGGCTGACTGGCGGAGATCCTGCCAAGGAGGGGGAAACTTCGGGGGGTGCTCCCGCCGATCCGGCGACCGGGGACGCGAAGCCTGACGACGCCAAGCCCAAGGATACGCAGGGTTATACGGATAAGGACCGCAAGGCGATGGACAAGCTGATTGAAGAAAAGACGCAAGGCAAAGCGGGGCTTAACGAGTGAGGTTTGCTGCATGACAACGCCGTTCGATGACGACAAGCTTCACGAGGAATGCGGCGTTTTCGGCGTTTACGGGCATGAGGAAGCGGCCACGCTGACGGCGCTGGGTCTTCATGCGCTTCAGCACCGGGGGCAGGAGGCGTGCGGTATTGTTACGTACGATGGGGAGCACTTTTACGCCAAGCACGCGTTCGGGCTGGTCGATGACACGTTCAGTCAGGCCGAGGTCATCAGGGGGCTTCCGGGTCATGTTGCGTTGGGGCATAACCGTTATTCGACGACCGGGGAGCCGATGTTCCGCAATATCCAGCCGCTTTACGCGGATATGGATCACGGCGGGTTCGCGGTGGCGCATAACGGCAATCTGACCAACGCCCATGCGCTGCGCGGCCAGTTGGTCAAGCGCGGTTCGATCTTTCAATCCACCAGCGATACGGAAGTCATCAACCACCTGGTCGCGGTTTCCCGCGAGGAAGTTGTTGAAAACAAACTCGTCGAGGCGTTGAACCAGATCAAGGGCGCTTATTCGGTTCTGGCGCTTTCGGGTGACAAGCTGATCGGGGTGCGCGATCCGTTCGGAATCCGGCCTCTGGTGATGGGCAAGATCGGGGATGCCTATGTTCTGACCTCGGAAAGCTGCGCGCTGGATATCATCGGGGCCGAACTGGTGCGGGAGGTCGAGCCGGGGGAAGTTGTGGTCATCGATCATGACGGGGTTCGCACGTTCAAGCCCTTCGAGACGAAGGCGCACCGTTTTTGCATTTTCGAATATGTTTATTTCGCGCGGCCGGACTCGTATGTCGAGAACCGCTCCGTTTATGAGATGCGGAAGCGGATCGGGATGGAACTGGCCAAGGAAGCGCCTTGCCCCGAGGCGGATATTGTCGTTCCGGTGCCCGATAGCGGCGTGCCTTCGGCCATCGGTTTCGCGCAGCAAAGCCGCAAGCCGTTCGAGCTTGGCATCATCCGGAATCATTACGTGGGGCGGACGTTTATCGAGCCTTCGGACAAAATCCGGCATCTGGGGGTCAAGCTCAAGCATAACGCCAACAAGGCGTATATCGAGGGCAAGATTGTCGTTCTGATCGACGATTCCATCGTACGGGGTACGACGTCGCGCAAGATCGTCGAGATGATCCGCGAGGCGGGGGCGAAAGAGGTTCATATGCGGATTTCCTCGCCGCCGACAAGCCATAGCTGTTTTTACGGGATCGACACGCCTTCGACCGAGGAGTTGCTGGCGCATAATATGTCCGTCGAGCAGATCCGCGATTTTATCCGGGCGGACACGCTGGCCTATGTTTCTATCGACGGGCTTTACCGCGCCATGGGCGAGGAGCGGCGAATCAACAAAAACCCGCAATTCTGCGATGCGTGTTTTACGGGAGAGTATCCCGTTGAATTGACGGATCATAACGACAACCGCACGGGCGCCCGGGTCACGGGTTTGCGTTCGGCGATGATCAAGGCCGAGGGCTGACGGATGCTTGCTTTTTTCTCATCCGCGGATGACTCCGATGTTGTGTCTTACAAACGTCTGGCGCTTTCCCTCGGGGTGGGGCTGCTGGCGGCGTGTCTGGCGGTTTGTGTTTATCTCGTGTTTTTTTACGATCCGGCCCGCAGTCCGGGGGTTGCCCTAGTTGTTTCTATCGCCGGGGTTTTGTCGGCTCTTTTTACAGGGCCGTGGGCGGTGGTGCAGATTCTTCTCGGGGTGCGCGGGTCTTATTATGCCTTTGTCACCGTGACCGGGCTTCTTCTTTATGTTGCCTTCGTGTATTCACAGATAAAATATATGCCCCGCCGTTTTCTGGTTTTTCTTGCCGGGGCGGATGTCTTCATTCTCGTCTTTTTGCTCTGGTGGGCGCGGCTGATCGCCTGGTAGGGTCTTGTCGCATTTATAAAAAAACCGCCCTTGGTTTTCGGGCGGTTTTCGTTTTTTCAGATCAAATGCTGCGTCTATTTACGCCGCCTTTTTCGAGGATGATTTTTTTGCTGCGCCTTCATGCATTTCAATCGTGCGGGTCGGGAAGGGGATGGTGATTCCGGCACCATCGAAGCTTTCCTTCACGGCTTTCGTCAGATCGACTTTCAACGGTCCGGAGTCCGCGTTCGTGGACCAGAAGCGGGCGGTGAGCTGCACGGCGAAATCGCCGAGATTCGAGACCATGACTTCCGGTTGTTTGCCCTCGGCGGCGATGACGCGGCTGTCGGCCTTGATGGTGTTCTCCAGAGTCTTCAGAGCCTTGGCGATGTCATCGGTGTAGCTGATACCGATGGTGATGTCCTGCCGGCGTTCCTCGTTGCGGGAGAAGTTCTGGATGTTGGTGTTCCAGAGGTTGCTGTTGGGCACGAAGATGTAGACGTTGTCGCCCGTGGCCAGTTCGGTTGCAAAGAGGCCGAGGGTTTTGACGGTGCCCGAAACCCCGCCGCAGGTGATGGTGTCGCCAACATTGAAGGGGCGCAGGAAGAGCAGCATGACGCCGGAGGCGACGTTGCTCAGGGTGCCCTGCAACGCCAGACCGATCGCGAGGCCGGCGGCGCCGAGTATTGCCAGAAGACTTGCGGTCTGAATGCCGAATTGCTGCAGCACGGTTATGATGGCGATGGCGAAGATCAGATATTTTGCACCTACAGCGAAGAAGGATTTGAGGGTTTCATCGACCTTTTTGATCTTGCGGATTTGTTTGCTGGCCCAGTTGCCGCCGATCCAACCGGCGATCAGAATTGCGATTGCGATTACAACATTCGTAGCCAATATCATCATGGGACTCATCCCGGACCTCCTCGTTTTTTGCGTGTTTCCGAGTCATAAAGACTTTTTTGCTGTCTGGCAAGTTTGGCTCTGAGGCAAGGGTTTTAGGCTTTTGCGTGAATTATTGGCAAAAAAATTGCGGTTAGTGCTAAAATGTAGGCAGGTAATGATTGACCTCATTTTTACGTAAGGATGCCCCCTATGTTCACACGCGAAGAGATCAAAAATAATCTGATCGGCTGTGCCGAGATCGTTTTGTTCATGCCGCACGGGGTTGAGCGATATGATCCCAGCAAAAGCGCTGCAATTCGCTCGTTTTTAGTTAGTTTGTTTCTGCTGCCCGTTGTGGTGGCTATCTGGTCATTCCGCGCAGGGACGGTTCCGGTCCCGCTAGTCGTTGGTCTGCATTTTGTGCATTTTGTCCTGACCGCTGTTTTGTTTCTTACAACCGTTTATTTTTTGAGCAAGCAGTATAACAGGGAGCAGCATTTCTTTCGTTTTATTACGGCTGCAAATTGGCAGGGCGTTTCGGGGGTTTTGTTTTCCCTGCCTATATTGATTGCTGTTTTTGCCGGTTTCGATATTGAGCCGTGGCAGAATTACAGTGTTTTTGTCACTCTTCTGATGTATGTTTACACTGGATTTATCGCTACATACGTTTTTAAATTTCCCTGGGAGCTGGGAGGATTTATAGCCGTGGTTGCTCTTGCTTTCGACCAGAATCTTCTTGAGGTTGTTAAGATTCTGAAAGATTACTTCGCGTAGCTGTCTAATTTTTGAATGGGTTTTTGCTGGCCCGGAGCAGCAGGCGCACGGGAACGCCCGGGATGCCGTAGTCTTTTCTCAAGCCATTGATGATGTAACGCCTGTAGGTGTCGGGCAGATCCTGCGGCTTTGAAACCCAGAGGGCGAAGGTCGGCGGGCGCGTTTTGATCTGCGTGATGTATTTGAGGCGATTGGGTCGTCCGCCCACCAAGGGCGGAGGGTTCTGGCTTTCCATGCGTCCCAGCCAGCGGTTCAGGCCGCTTGTCGCTATGCGTTTGTTCCAGATTTCGTAGGTTTCAAGGGCTACGTCCAGCAGGCGCTCTATGTTGCGGCCGTTCAGTGCCGAGAGAGTCACGACGGGGATGTCGCGGGTCTGGGCCAGAGAGGTTTCCAGCTTGTCGCGGATTTCCTCCAGTTTTTCCGAGCGGTTTTCCACCGTGTCCCATTTGTTGACGGCGACGATGATGGCGCGGCCCTCTCCGATGACGTGGTCGGCGAGCTGGAGATCCTGCTTTTCGAGGGCGGCGTTGGCGTCGAGTACAAGGATCACGAGATGGGCGAGGCGGACGGCGCGCAAGCTGTCCTCGACGGAAAGCTTTTCGATGACGTTCTGGATTTTTGATTTTTTCCGCATTCCTGCCGTGTCTACGAGGCGGAAATTGCGATCGGCGTAGGTCCAGTCCACAGAGACGGCGTCGCGGGTCGTTCCGGCCTCGGGACCGGTCATGACCCGCTCCTGCTTCACAATGGCGTTGAGGAGGGTCGATTTGCCGACGTTCGGGCGACCGATGATGGCGATTTTGAGGGATTTTTCGGTTTCTTCTTCCTCCTCTTCGGATTGCACGAAGTCAAAATCCTCCTGACCCTCCAGTGAGTCGATATCGCCGAAGTCCTCCGTTTGCGCTATTTCCGTATTTTCGCTGGTGTTATCTTCCCCCAGATAGGGTTCGAGGGCATGGAAAATATCCTCAAAGCCGACGCTATGCGCGGCGGAGAGGGCCAGAGGTTCGCCGAATCCCAAGGCGTAAGCCTCTCCGATTGCGCTCTGGGTGGTTTTGGCGTTTTCACATTTGTTGACGGCGAGGATGACGGGTTTCTTCTGTTTTCTGATGAAGGCGGCGAAATGCTCATCGGCGGGGGTGACCCCGGAGTGGCCATCGATGACGAAGAGGATGCAGTCGGCCTGCGCGAGGGCGGCCTCGGTCTGCTTACGCATCCGGCCCTGAATGGATTCATCGAAGCTTTCTTCCAGACCTGCCGTGTCGATCAGGATCAGGGGGCGGCCGAAAAGGGTGCCCTGCGCCTCGCGCCAGTCGCGGGTGACGCCGGGCGTATCATCGACGATGGCGAGATGCTTGCCCACGAGCTTGTTGAACAGGGTGGACTTGCCGACATTGGGCCGGCCGATGATGGCGAGTCTGAGCATCGTTCGTCCCTTACGGTGTCTATCTGTAGGCCGTTAATGTTCCGTCCGTTGCGAGCAGGAGCAGCGTTTTTGCGGCAATAATCGGCGAAGTGGCCGGTGTGCGATCCGAATCCCAGGCGCGCAGGATTTTACCGTTCGTCGCGTTGACCTCCAGCATTTCACCGTCCGTTCCGTGCAGGATCAGGCGTCCGCCGCCCATGACCGGGCCTTTCCAGGCGATCGGGCCGCTTTTCTTTTCCTCGTTCTTATAGCGGGGCAGGGGCGTGACCCAGACGATACGACCGTCTTCAAGATTAAGGGCGATGAGCTGATGATCCGCAGAGAGGACGAAGAGGAAGTTGCCGGCGGTCCATGGCGTTTCGGCGCCGCCGATTTCACGCTGCCAGACGCGAGCGCCGGAGGCCTGATCGAAGGCGACCAGCTTGCCGCCGAAACTGAGGACGATGACGAGGCCGCGGTCGAGGACCGGGAGCGCCTTGATGTCGGAGAGGCTTTCGAGGCCGCCGCCATATTGACGTACGCTGGAGATGTTATCGGACCAGGCCACCGACCCGTTTTCGACGCGCAGGGCGGTCACTTCGCCGGATGAAAAGACCGCCACGACGATATCTGCGTTGGCGGCGGGGCTGGCCGCGCCGAGAAGGCCCGCGGTTTCAGCGATGCCGACATAAATCCAGAGCGTGTCGCCGGAGCCTTCATCCAGAGCCACCACGCGGTTGTCGAGCGTTGTTACGAAGACACGGCCGTCGATGACGGTCGGCGCGGCGCGGGACGGGGCGGGCAGGCGCTTGCGCCAGACGATGCCGCCGTCCGATGCCTTCACCTTCAGAATTTCCGCGTAACCGTTGGTCACGAACAGATGGGCGTTGGCGTAGCTGACGCCGCCGCTGATGACGTCCTCGTCTTCGTCCTCATTCTGTATGTCGGCCTCCCATATTTGCTTGCCTGAGCCGAGGTCGAAGGCGCGCAGGTTAAAATTGGTGTCGAGCGTGTAGGCACGGCCCTCGGCGATCACGGGCTGCGCGGTTATGGGCAGACCGTCAGAGCTGCCCGCACCGATAGAGGTTTTCCAAGCTCTGCCCGCCTCTTTTGCGAGGGCGGGATTCTGCATGGAATGGTTGGGGTAGCCGCCGGCCTGCGGCCAGAAGGCATTGCTCCATGGATCGGGGGCGATGAGTTCGCGTTTTTCGCTGTCCGGTTCGAGGGTCTTCTGGAGTTCAAGAACCGACATCCGTTCGCCTTCCAGTTTCGTTTCATCGCCGCCAGAGTCGAAAACGCTTGTGACTTTCGAACACGCGCCGAGTGTAAAAGCCATCGAAACGAAAAGCAGCGTATTTCTGAAAGTTGCCATGTTGCGATCCTCAAAAAATTATTTCTTTTCAGGTTTTTGTTCTTGTTCTCCACCCGCCGGGGCGATGTCTTCCTGAGTCTGCGGCTCCTGCAATCCGTAAAGCATATCGAGTGAACGCGCCTTGCGTTCCAACGATTGCGGCAGGCTTTCCGATTTCAGGATTGTCGCGAGATGTTCGCGGGCCAGCTTGAAGTTCTTTTTGTGGTGGGCTTGCAGTACCGCGACTTCGAGACGAGCGAGGTTGTTCCAGGGGTTAGACTCATCATTTGCAACCTTTTCGAGCAGGGACAGGCCCGTTTCCGGGTCACTCTGCGCGATTAGACGCGCCATCTGAAAGCTTGCGAGATGCCTGAAATCAGGAGGGGAGGCGGGGTCTTTATTGATCTGGGCGTAGAGTTCCAGCGCCTTTGCCTTATCGTCCTTTTTGACCAACTCTCCTGCGGCCTGCCAAAGCGCCAGCGTTTTCAGGCCGGGGCGAAGGTCTTTGGAGACCGAGATCAATTCGGAGGCCGGGTCTTCGGCGGACAGGGCGTTGAGGAGTTTTTCCGTCTGGGCGCTCTTGATGCCGCTATCCCAGACCCGATAGCCCGAAAGGGCCGCCGTTCCAAGGATGATCATCAGGGCGGTGCCCAGAACGAAGCCACCGTAACTGTTCCAGAATCTTGCGACCCTTTCCTGCTTCAGGGCTTCATCGACTTCCGCCAAAAAATTTGCCATAGGCTTTCTCTTCCGAATACCGTGTCAGTGATACGTACAGGAGTAGAGTATTATAACTCCGCGGCTGTGAAGACAAGAGCGTTCCGTTCCCGGAGGCTTGCTTCTATGAGTCTTTCCATTTGATCGAGCAGCCCATGGAGGGGTGTTGCGGCGCCGTGGATATACCCGTCCGCCCGATTTCGCGCATCGCCTTCAGCAGTTCGGGTACGGTGGAGGCGTCCGCGGGTTTCGCGGAGGCGCTGTCGAGACGCCCGCGGTACTGCAGGGTCAAATTGCGGTCAAAGCCGAAAAAGTCCGGCGTGCAGACGGCGCCGTAGGCTTTTGCTGTCTGCTGGGTTTCGTCGATCAGGTAGGGGAAGGTCAAGCCGTGTTCCCTTGCGAAAAGCTTCATATTCTCGAACGAATCGGCGGGGTAGTTTTCCGTATCGTTGGGCATGATGGCGACGCAGCCGAACCTCTCCGTCTGCAGTGTTTTACAGGTTTCGGCGAGGCGGGTCACGATGGCTTTGACGTAGGGGCAGTGGTTGCAGATGAACATGACCAAAAGTCCTTCCGGCCCGCGGCATTCCGCCAAAGTCAGGGTGCGGCCGTCGATGTTTTTCAGAGCGAAGTCCGGGGCGGGAAATCCGGCTTGTTTTTCAGGGGTTTGCAGCAAGGCCATGGCGGTTCTCCTTGATTCTTCCTTTTTGTCGCATATTTTGTTACTCTTTATATATGAGTTTGCACGTCCTTCACAACCCGGCTGCGGAGCACTCCACCGGGTTCACCCGCAGTCAGTTCCAAAAACTCGACCAGCTTTATATCTATGCGGCGTCGAAAAAAGCTTTGACGTACAGGACCGTCGACTGCGATTTCAATGAGGGGCTGGCGACCTATACCTATTTTCAGGCGGCTTCGCAGAGGCCCAGCCTGCAGTTCGCCATCCGCAAGGTCGGGCCGCGGACCACCCTGTTCGAGCTTTACAGCCACGGCAAGGGCCGGGTTATCAAAAGCAGCGTTTTCGAGCGGGTTTTTGAGAGTCTGGCCGCCGAGGTGGAGCGGCTGGTGTCCGGCGGGCACTGACACGCTTCTTTCATCAGGAAAATTGCGGGTTTTTTTGCGTCTCCCCTTGAGTCGGGCTTGAAAAAAGATTATGTCTAGGGGTCTGTTTTCCAAGATCGGGTTTACGGGGGAGTTTTTATGAGCCGATTCTCGCATATCCTTGCGACCGCTGCGTTATTTGCTGTAAGCCTTACGGGGTTTTCCGGTCAGGCTTTTGCCGAGTACAAGGGCAATTCCATCGGCACTCTGATCGAGTACAGGGCCAAGTACGAAGACACGTTCATTCATCTGGCGCGGCGCAACGGTCTGGGGTTTGTCGAGATGCGCGCCGCCAATCCGGGGATCGACCCGTGGATTCCGGGCGAGGGGACGGAACTTATGATTCCCGCGCAGCATTTGCTGCCCGATGCGCCGCACCGGGATGTGGTGATCAATCTGCCGGAGATGCGGATTTATGCCTATGTGAACGGTGACCGTGCGCCGCTCAGCTATCCGATCGGGATCGGGCGCGAGGGGCTGTCCACACCCGTCGGGCATACGACCATCGTCCGCAAGGCGGTCAATCCGATCTGGCGCCCTACGGACCGGATGCGGAAGGAGAAGCCCGAGCTTCCTGTCGAAGTATTGCCGGGGCCGGAAAACCCGATGGGGACGCGGGCGCTTTATCTGGGCTGGTCGCAGTACGCCATTCATGGCACGAACAAACCCTATGGGATCGGGCGGCGGAGCAGCAGCGGTTGCATCCGAATGTATCCCGAGAGCGTTCTGGAATTCTTCGAGCGTATTCCCGTCGGCACCAAGGTGACCGTGGTCAATCAACCGCTCAAGCTGGCGTGGATCGGGGAAGAGTTGCTTTTAGAGGCGCATCCCGACCTCGATCAGGCGATCAAGATGGAAGAATCGGGCGTGATCGAGCACCAGAAGCTTACGGACGCCGATATGGCGCGTATCATGAAGGTCGCGGGGCCGTTTCAGGATTACCTGAACTGGCCGAAAATCCGCGCCGCGATCCGCGAGAGACGGGGGTATCCGATCGTGATTGCCCGCGTACCCGCGCAAGGCGAATCCCGCAAGAGCGAGGTGCAAGAGGTCAGCAATGAATTCCCGCGGGATGCCATCGTGCCCAAGAAGAAGCCCGAGAATATCAAGGCGATTAAGGTAGGCAATGCCAGCATTCCTTATCCGCCGCAGCTGCCTCAGAAGAAGGCCCGGATCATCGCCCGCGTGGATTGAACTCTGCAGGCAGGACCAAGAGCCATGGCCGAGCAGTAAGGCTGGGGAGTATGTCAGGAAACCTGATGTTTCATCAGGAAGAAGATGCCGTATGCGGCCGGTATGACAAGAGGGGCTAGCAAGAAGACGTAGCGCCACTGTGAGTTAAGAAAAACGAAGCTCAAACTGAAAACAGCGCATATAATAAGAGTCGCATAAGTTTGAAAGAAGTAGAGGGTCGCTAGGTCTGGAGATTCCATAGGGACAACACCGAAGCGCAACGCCAATTCGAATATCAAAAACACTAATAACAAGCTCAAGTTGTTCACTATTAGTACTAGCGCTGTTCGATTAATAATCTTGATCATCGTTTTCCGCTGGTTTTTTTGTTTCACAGGTTATTTATATAATAAAAAGACTGCCCCGAGGGACAGTCTTTTTTAAAATTTATATAGAATGCCCAATTACTTGGTCTGGGCTTTCTGGAAGACTTTGTCGCCATCCTGAGCCGGAACTTCAACAACAGAGTTGTCAGCGCCGTCATGGGTCGCGGTGCGCTCGAGAGCGTAGGGGGTCGCCAGCTCGGTGCTGTCAGCGGATTCGCTGCTTGCGCAAGCGGCCAGAGCCAAGGTGGAGCCAATCAGGCAGATTGTAGCAACAGTTTTTTTCATTTTAGTCCTCATTCGAATTAAACCTGTTTGAAAACGATGTAAGATCCGGATCACCTAAATTCATAAGCGAGTGTTCCTACTTTAATGAAGAGTTTTCGGGCATTGGCCCCTGTTTTTCAAGAGGCTTTCGGTCTTTTATCAACAAAACTTTGGGGGGGTGTGCAAATTTGCAACAGTCGTGGCCGATTTAAAAGCAGTCAGAGCGGATAGTTTTTTTGTTATGAAAAATAAATATCCATTTGATCGGTTTTTCAGCTTTTTTCGTTGGCTTCAAGATGTTCGAAAAAGGCATCTATTCCTACTCTGATCGACCGGGCGATTTTTTTGCGGTGTTCGGGTTTGCTCAGGCGGTCTACTTCCTTTTTGTTGGACATGAAACCCGCTTCAATCAGGATGGACGGGATATCCGGTGCCTTGAGGACCGCGAAGCCCGCATAACGGTGCGGATTGGGAAGGAGCTTCAAGCCGTTCCCCTGCATTTTCTCCACGAGGGTGTTGGCAAAAAACTTGGATTCGTTCATGGTTTCGGTTCGGGCGAAGTCAAAGAGGATGTTGGCCACCTGCTCATCCTCTACGCTCAGATCAATGCCCGCGATCAAATCCGCCTTGTTTTCCTTTTCGGCGAGGGCTGCGGTCTGTTTGTCCGAGGCCTGTTTGGAGAGGGTGTAGATCGAGGATCCCTGCACGTCATCCTTATGGATCGTGTCCGCATGGATGGAGACGAACAGATCGGCTTCGCGGTCGCGGGCGAATTTCACGCGGTCGGCCAGCTTGACGAAGGTATCCTTGTCGCGGGTCATGATAACCTTATAGCGTTGCGTGGCTTCCAGTTCTTTTTTCAATTCCCTGGCCAACGCCAGAACGATATTTTTTTCATAAACGTTGCCGATGCCGACCGCGCCGGGGTCAACGCCGCCGTGGCCGGGGTCAATGACGATGAGCGGTTTTGTGCCGGAGGTTTTTTCTTTCGCTGGTTTGGATTTGGGTACGGGGGTTCCTTCTTCGTCGGGCCTGTTCAAGGACGCGATTTGATTTATATCGGAGGCCGTGAGGGTTCCATGAATAGTTTCCTTATTCCGGGAAAACTCTTCGCGCCCGACGGGCTGGTAGTCGATCACCAGACGATCGGGTTTTTCGTCCTGGCGCGGGAGCATAAAGGCGGAGGTGATGCTCATGGGCCGGTCCATATCGAAAACGATGCGGGATATGCCCTTTTGCAGCGGGCCTTCGCGGATATCCTTGATTCCGGAGCCGGCGGGCTTCATGACCTTTCCGGCCCGCCATTCGAAATCGCCGATATCCACCACGAGGCGGTAGGGATTGTCGAGCGCGAAGACGCGGTAGTCCGTCACCTGGCTGAGTTCCACGACCATGCGGATTTTATCGGGGTGAACGCCGAAGCGGACCTGATCGACGCTCAGGGCGTAGGTCTTTGTGTCCGAAAGCATGAGCAGGGCGATCAGAACAAGGGAAAAAAAGCACAGGGGCGTTTTGAAATTCATGGAGGCAAAGCAACTCAAATTTGTTCCGGGGGCAAAGCTATCATAAGGCGGAGGGTGGCCGGAAGAAATCTTTATGGCCTGCGGATGGTTTCAAAGATCGGGATAAGTCAGCCATTTTTTTACGAATTCGGGGACGGTTTCCGCCGCACGGCCATAAATATGCTCGTGAAAGGCGCTGGCGATGTGGCTTTCTTCGAGGTTGATCTCGATTGTCCGTGCGCCGCTGTGCCGTGCGTGGGCGACAAAGCCTGCGGCGGGGTAGACATGGCCGGAGGTGCCAATAGAGAGAAAGAGGCCACAGGCGCTGAGAGCATCGTATATCTCGTCCATGCGGTAAGGCATTTCGCCGAACCAGACGATGTCGGGCCTGACCGTTCCGGTCTTCCGGCATTTATCGCAGGGGTGTGTGACCGTTATATCCGTGCGGCAGGTGGATTTCTCCCCGCATGAATAGCAGAAGACGCTCAGTAATTCGCCGTGCATATGGATCAGGTTTTTCGTTCCGGCGCGTTCGTGCAGGTCGTCGATATTCTGGGTGATGACCGTGACCTTTCCGGGCCAGTTTTTTTCAAGGTCCGATAAGGCAAAGTGGGCCGCGTTGGGCTGGATGGACGGTTCGAGCAACTGCCGACGCCGAGTGTTATAGAAATCCTGCACAAGGGCGGGGTTTTTGGCATAGGCCTGAGGCGTGGCGACATCCTCCACCCGGTGGCCGCACCAGAGGCCGTCGGAACCGCGAAAGGTCTGTATCCCGCTGTCTGCGGAAATTCCGGCGCCGGTCAGGATGACGATGTCGGTTGTTTTGTCCCGTTTCACCAAGAGCTTCCGGTTTGCTGTGTTGAGCCATATCTTCGCATCTTTTTTGTCCGCGATGAAGATTTTACTGCGTTGTATGTTATTCTTTCGGCGTTTGTTTGCTTTTTTCGCCGGATGGATTGTTCGTTGAACCTGCTTTTTAAAAATCTTGCCGTTGCCGCGCTCTATTATATCTCCGGGCGGGCCGGGCTTTATCTGGCGTCCGATCCGGCGATGGCGACGATTTTCTGGCCGGGGGCGGGGATCGCGATGGCCGCCGTTTATTCCTGCGGATATGCGATGGTGCCGGGGGTTTATATCGGCGCGGTGCTGGTCAATTTTACGGCTGTCTATCCGTCTTCAATCCCCGAACTGGATTATACTTTCCTGCGGATGTTTCTGATGGGCGGTCCGCCCGCCCTGCAGGCATTCGCGGGCGCGTTTTTGATCCGGCGTGTTCTGGGTTCGGGCAGCCGCCTTGAGACGTTCCGGTCGGTCTTGCTGTTCAGTCTTCTGGGCGGTCCGGTGAGCTGTCTTCTCTCAGCCAGTCTGTCGGAGGTCATTCTTTATTCCTTCAGGTTGATGCCCTTAAGCTCCATACCGCTGTCGTGGACGACCTGGTATGTGGGGGATATGCTCGGCGTTCTCGTTTTTGCGCCGGCGGGCGTGATGCTGGTCCATGAATCGGTTTCGCGTTTTCGCAAGCAGGTCGTGATTTTTCCGCTTCTCCTGCTTTTTACGGCTGTGATCTCAGTTTTTCAGTATGCCATCCGCAATGAAAAACTGAACAGGCAGGAGGCGTTGAAGGCCGACTCTGCGCTGATCGTTAATACGCTGAACAATCAAGTCAGCGCGTATATCCAGCAGATTGAGTCGCTGCGCCGTCTTTTTGAGGCTTCGGACTATGTTTCCGAAGAGGAATTCCGGGTTTTCCTCAAAGATGCGTTTATCGAATATCCGGCTCTTGCAGGGGTTTTTTGGGCACCACGAGTTTCTGATAAAGATCGGGGGGATTTTGAGCGGCGGGCGCAATCCTTTAAAGGGCCGGATTTCAGAATTCTGGATATGCGTGCCGATGGGCAGGTTGGAGCCGTTTCACCGCGGGATATCTATTTTCCGCTTCTTTTTGCCGCTCAGAGTCTGGGGGGGGGCGTTCAGGATGGGGTTGATTTCGCCAGCGATGGAGCCTTGCGCCAAAGGCTTATTGAATCCGGCCGAACCGGGCGACCGGGTTCATATAAAGTTGAAGGACTGTTCGGTTACGAGCAAGGTTCTTCCGTTGTGGCTCTCACTTTTCCGCTTTATGCTCCGGGCGCGGCGGCGCAAGATCCCGAATTATCGCTGCGCGGGTTTGTGATCGGGATTGTTCTGCCTTCGAAAATGCTGCAAGAGACCATGAAGGGGTGGGATCTGAGGGGGATCAGCCTGTCTTATGAAGATTTAAGCAAACCTCCTTCAGCGGTTGGGTCTGGAACCGGAGCGGAGGGTCATATTATTTTCCGTATGCCCGAATCCGGTATCCGTCATACGGAATCCTTCAAGATGATGGATGAGACTTGGCTCCTGACCTTCTCCCTGAGTAAGGATTTTCTGGAAAGCCATGTGAACTGGGGGCTCTGGTATGTTCTGGCCGGGTGTTTCCTTTTTACGTTTCTGCTCTCCGGTTTTCTGCTTGTGGTTACGGGTCATGGGGCTGTGACGGAGAGTGTCGTGGAGGAGCGCACACGGCAGCTCAAGGACCAGACCAACTTCCTGAAAATCATTATGGATCATGTCCCCGATCTGGTTTTCGTCAAGAACGAGCGGCATGAAATTATTGCCGCCAACCAGGCTTTTCTGGGGCTTTACGCTCCCGAGGACCGGGCCAACGTCCTCGGACGCACAGGGCTGGAGGTTTTTACCGAGGAGCAACAAGAGCTTTACAAGGCACAGGACCGGATGGCCTTTGATAAGGGGTATACCGAAATTTTCGAGAGTAACACGGCCTTTGATGGTGTCACGCGGACGTTTTTCACACGGAAAATCCGTTTCGAGGATGCTGCCGGGCTTCGGTATATGCTTGGCCTTTCCCGTGACATGAGTGACCTTCTTACCGCGCAGTCGCATCTGGAGTCTATCCTGATGACGACCGCCGACGGGCTGATGGTCATTGAGCAGGACGGACGGATCGCTTCGTTTAACCAAGCCTGTGAGCGGATTTTCGGTTATGTGCCGGAGGATATTATCGGCAAAACCATTGATGTTCTCGAACCTCCGATCCAGACGGAGGACAAGCAGCAGAATTTTCTGCATTTTATTCGGCAATCGGACAACGCCGAAGGGCAGAGGCGACATGAGCTGCTGGCGCGGCGCAAAGAGGGCAGCGTGTTTCCGATTTATCTGGCTGCATCGGAGGTTAAAGTGGGGGGGACACGTTTTTACAGTGCGATCGTGCGCGATATTTCCGTCGAGAAAAAGGCGCAGGAGGATTTGCGGCGTTCCAATCAGGAGCTTGAAGATTTCGCCTATGTTGCTTCGCACGATCTCAAGGCTCCCCTGCGTCATTTGAGTTTGAGCGCCAATTTCCTGATCCGCAATTATGCCGGACAGCTTGATGAGAAAGCGCAGGAGTTGCTGGGGATCATCCGCAAGAGTTCGGAGCGGATGTTCGAGATGATCGACAGTCTGCTGGCCTATTCGAGCGTCGGGCGCAAGGATGTGCCGATGACTTCGGTTGCCCTTAATGAAGTGCTTGAAGACGTTCTCGATAATCTCTCGGAGGTCATAGAGGCTTCCGGCGCGAAGATCTCCGCCGGACCGCTGCCGGAGATTCAAGGAAACCGCAATCTGATGATCCAGCTTTTTCAAAATCTGATCGAGAACGGTATGAAATACAGGAAGGCGGATACCGCGCCGGTCATCAAGATCGGATCGGGAAGCAGTGGGCGCTCTCATTTGATCGCTGTCACTGATAACGGGATCGGGATTGATCCGCAATACAAGGATAAAATCTTCAAAATCTTTCAGCGGCTGCACAGCGAGTCTGAATACCATGGTACGGGCATCGGTTTGGCAATTTGCCAGCGGATTGCGGAGTTTCACGGGGGAAGCATCGAGTTGGACACGCAGTATTCCGAGGGGAGCCGTTTTGTTATTAAATTACCCGCGGTTTGAGTTATAATGTCAGGGATGTAAAAAACTATGCAGGTTTGTGTGCCCGATCAGCCCCTTAACATTCTTCTGGCCGAAGACGAAGATACGGACGCGCTTTTTCTCATTCAGGCGCTGGAGGGGGCTGCCGTTTCCAAGACCGTTCATCATGTGCGCGACGGGGAGCAGGCGCTGCATTTTTTACGGAATACGGGGGAGCATCAGAGGGCGCCGCGGCCGCATCTGATCCTGCTGGATATCAATATGCCGAAAAAGAACGGTTATGAGGTTCTTGACGAAATCAAGGCGGATGAAAGGCTAAAGGTCATTCCCGTCATCGTCATTTCCGGTTCGAGCGATCCTGAGGATGTGCGGAAGAGCTATCGGCATCAGGCGGCGGCTTATGTCACGAAGTCAAAATGCCTGGAGGGGATGAGCAGCCTTGTCTCCGCCGTCGATTCTTTCTGGTTCAAACAGGCGCTTTTACCTGAATCTTGAGCTTCATGCCGGATCGGGGAGAATCATGAATTCCTTCAGGCAGATGAAGCCGTCACTGGCGGCGATGATCAGCTCATAGGGCAGGATGCAGGCAATCGTTCCGGGGTCGAGGCCGTGTTTTTCCTCCCAGCCGTTACAGTTCGTCACGATCAGTTTCTTGCCATCGACGAAGGCGAGGCAGCCGTAGTGGCCGAACGCGCGGTTGGTTCTCAGAAGTTCCTTTACCGGCTTCTTCCAATCGAAGGTTCGGAGGTCGTTGCCCGGTTCGGCGTATTCAGAGGCCAGTTTTTCGTTTTGCGGCTTGGCCTGTTTCCAGTAGCGCGTAAAATCCTTGAGGATCGCGGAGAGAATTTCCGCTCCGGCCAGAGCACAGCGGCTGGAGAGCACCTCGATGTCGGTTGATTCATCGACGGGGAAGGGTTCCTGATAGAGGATATCCCCGGCGTCGTATTTCTGGGTCATTTTGTGGACGGTGATGCCCGCGGCCTTCGGTTCCTTCAGGAGGATGAAGGGCATGGGCATGATCCCGCGCACGCGGGGGAGCAGGGCCGGGTGAACGTTGATGGCGTACGCCTTTTTCGGATCGACGGGCGGGATTTTGTATTTATAGCCGAAGGCGATGAAGGCTTGCGCGCCCTGGGCGATCAGGCTGTCGATCTGCTGCGAGGTGATCTTGCCCTCGATCGGCACGATGTTCAGGCTTTCGGCAAACATTTTAATTTGCGTGTTGTGCGAAAAGACCCCGTCACAGGGAAAGGTATAGAGGGCGATCAGCTCGTGGCCGTCCATGACAAGGCGCATCAGGGCGTTAAGGGAAAAATCATATCCGAAAAAGACAAACTTCATGGCGTGATTGTTCAGCAAAAGCGGGGGGTGGGCAAGGGGAAAAAAGTGCGTTGGGGCAGGGGGGCGGTCAGACCTCGTCGTCGAAGATGCTGAGCAGCTCCTTGCTCATGTCTTCGGAGGCTTTTATCGTGGCTATATTGGCCTTGTAGGTGATTTCGGAGAGCTTGAGGTTCACGATTTCCTCTTCCAGGCTGATGTTCGGCAGGCCGATGATGCCCTGATCATCCGCGAAGGGGGAGTCGGGATCGTAGGCCGGGACGAAGGGCGGGTTTTTGGGAACCACGTCCGTTCTGACGCCGCCCGTGGGTTCACCCAAAGACTTGGAAACCGTCGTCAGGGGTGTGTAGGGCGCCTGTCCGCCTTCTTCCAATGACCCTGCGGTGGTCAGGTTAGCGATATTGGAGGCGCTGGCGTTCAGCCGCTGGGTGGCCGCATTCAGTCCGTTTAATGCTATTCCGATAGCTTTTATCATGGTTTTATTATACCATAGGGGGCGTTAATTTGTTCTTTCTAATAATTGTGAGTAATTTCAAAAGGTTAGACTCATGCGTTTCCTTGCTGTTCCCCTCCTTCTTTTTGGAACCCTCCTTGTTTTCGCCCAGAATCCGGTTCATGCTGAGCCCAAGCCGTGGGTGTGGGGCTGGTGGCCGAGCCACTGGAAGAATCTGGATTTTAAACCGTATCTGGGCAACCAGCAGATTTCGCAGCGTTCGCTGTGGGACGATGACCAGTGGACGCCCGAAGCCTGGATCAAGGATGCCGGAGACGCCAAACGGATCATGCGCGATTTCTATGCTTATGACATTGTCTCCGACCAGTATATCGGTGACGAGGATATTCCGGTGCTTGAGGTGGGCGAAACCTATATGCGCTTATCGGGGTTGGACCGCCGCCGGGTTTTGCAGTTCGTGGATCATGTGTTCGGCATCACCAAGGGTGAAGAGGACGGCATGTTCTATGTCTATTACCGGGAACTTGATGACGACCCGCTGGGCGTTTATAACAAGTACGGACTTCAGCAATACTGACGTTCCTGCTCGGCTTTCATCGGCTTAGAACCGTGCGGGTTCCAGGGATTTGGTGATATGCGCGAAACAAGATCAGCCCTAACATCAGGGTCGGCGCAGCAGGCCTGCACAAGAGGATGGGACTGCGTCAGGAATGGACGTTTTGATGACGCGGAGGCTTTGTTCCGCAAATCTCTCTCTCTGAGCGAAAATCCCGAGGCCTATCATGGTCTGGGCGTTGTTCTCAATATGCAGGAGTTTACGAACGAGGCGATTGCGAGCCTTAAAAAGGCCATCGCCGTAAACCCTTATTTTGCCCCGTCTTATGGTGTCCTCGGGGATATTTATCTCTCGCTCGGTCACGGGATGCAGGCGATCGAGCAATTCGCGCAGGGCGTGGCGGCCGATCCCTCATCGGATGTTTACAAGCACCGCCTGATCCAGATCATGCGAACGCTGACGTTCAAGAAGATCAACGAGAATCTCAAGGGTGTTTTGCTGGCCTGTCTTGAGACGCCGGGGCTGGACCTTGTCGATATGGGGCGGTGCTGGCTGAGCATCATTGAATCCGACGAGAATTTTTCGACGGCGTACAAGCTTTCCCGGCACAAGGATTATGCGGCCTTTCGGGCGGCGTTCGACCGGATGGGATCCACTGAGGTCTTTCAGGATGCGTTCTTTCTGACCGGGCTGGGGCTGTTTATCGTTCCCGATGCCGGGTTCGAGCGCTGGGCGATGCATCTGCGGCGCGTGTTGCTGGAGAGCGTGACCGGGCGCAATCCGTTCGATGAGCAGACGCGGGAGTTTCTGGCCTGTGCGCTGTCGCGCTATTGCTTTCTCACGGATTATATTTTCGAGGAGACAGAGGAGGAACAGACCCTGGTCGCCGCGTTGAAAAAGACAATAGAGAAGCAGGCGGCTGAGGAGATTGAATTGGTGGAGCTTGCGATACTCGGGTGTTATGTGCCCCTGTATCACCTTAAAAAGGCCCGGAAGATTGCCGAGATTTTACCCGGTGGGGATCATGTCTCGCAGATTCCCAAGGGGCAGATTGACGATTTTTTTACCATGGAGAAAATCCGCAAGGATATTTTTGAACTGACACTCATAGAGAATCATACGTCCATGGCGGTTCAAGTGCAGTATGAAGAGTTTCCCTATCCACGAAGGAGCTATTTGTCCAAGGTCATCCGCGACGAAAGCGTGGAAGGGGTTTTTACAGGCAAGTCGGCGAAGATTCTGGTGGCCGGATGCGGGACAGGGCGCGAGGCGCTGGAGTTGGCCTGCGTGTTTCCCGATGCCGAGGTTCTGGCGGTCGATCTCAGCAAGGCCAGTCTGGCCTATGGGATTATGCAGGCGGAGGCGTTCGGGATTCCCAACGTCACCTTCCAGCACGGCGATATCCTTGAGCTTGGACTGCTCGAGGAGCGGTTCGATTACATTGCCTGTTCGGGCGTGCTGCATCATCTTAAGGAGCCTCTGGATGGGTGGCGGGTTTTGACGGGTCTTCTGAAGCCGGATGGACTCATGCGGATTGCGCTTTACAGCCGATTGGCGCGCAAGGCGGTGAACGAGGCGCGGGCGCAGATTTTGGCCAAAGGAATCGGGAATGACGCCGTCTCGATCCGCGAGTTCCGGCGCGACGCCAATAAGCACCTGAAATTTTCCACTCTTAAAACGCTTGCGGAGATTCCCGATTATTACACAATGCCGGAGTGCCGCGACCTGTTGTTCCATGTGCAGGAGCATCAGTTCGATCTGGATCAGGTGCATGATTGTCTTGAGACGCTTGGGCTGGCGTTCATCAAATTCTATATCCAGCAGAGCGTTATTGACAACTATGTGAAGGCCTTTCCCGACGATCCGCAGGCGACGAACCTCAAAAACTGGGCGAAGTGGGAGGTCCGAAAGCCGGAGACCTTTGCCGGGATGTACAGATTCTGGTGCCGGAAGTCTGATTAGTCTTCCTCGCAGCTTATCTTTGTGACGGTTCGTCGTTGTTGCCTATATCTATTTGGTTTTGCTGCGGGGTTCCGATGTTCAGGATTGCTCTTTTCAGCGCGTTTATAGCATTAGAGGTTCCTGCCCATGCTGCGCCCGCGATGCCTCCTGCGATGCCGAAAATGATGTGGAGCGCGGCGTCCTCGGGGAGGTTGTAAGCGAGAAAGGGAATCGTTACCCCCAGAGCTCCCATGATGTTTCCTGCGACTTGTCCTCCTGTTGCTAAAGAATCTATCGTGGTCAGGATGACCAGAGTGCCTACTCCGGCCGCCGGTTTTGTTACGTTGTTCCACCATGTTCTGCGGGAGGAGGCGCCGGAGTTTGGGTCGCCTGCCTTGTTGTCTCCTGTTATCAGGATAGGGTCAGCATCTTGTGCCTCCTGTCGGCTGACGGACAGGCTGGAGGGGGCAGAGGCCTTCACGAATTCAAGCGCGTGGGCGCGGCGTATTCCGTTGTGAATGATCCGTCCGACCAAGACTCCCGCCAGTCCGGCCCAGAGCGTATCGGGATTGATTCCACCGTGCATGATCAAGGCTGTGGCGGAGCCTGCGGTTCCCAAAGCCAATGCTGCAGGGTTCAAGCGCACCTGCCGATAGGCGAAATCACCGATGTCCTGTCTTAGTGCCCTTATTTCCTCTGACTCCATGGTTCCGAGTTTTGCTGCGGCCAGAACAGAAGAGGCAAAAATCAGAGTATGCACAACCACGTTTTCAACTGTGTTCAGAGCGTAAATGAATTCGGCCGTGCTGTGTGCGGACTGGTTAAAGGCGCTTAGAAACGGGGAGTCAGGGATCAGACGCTGTGCGATGTCTGTCGCGGGATCCCTGATGAGCATTTCCAGGCGACTGTTGACGAAATTATAGCTTCTCTCCAGATTATTTTGGGCCTCTTCGGCCAATGTTTTCAGCTTGCTGCAATGTGCAGGGAACATACCCGCCATATCAAGGGTTTGCTTTACAAAATCTGCTGTGTTCTGACCCATGAGCTGGCTGAGGTGGTCGTGGCAGCTGGGCTGGAAATCCATATTCAGGAAGGCCTGATCGGTTTCGAGCGTTGCCGCCGGATTGTCCATGGAATCGAGACTGAAATTGGTCATGGTCGTTGCGGCGGGGTCGATATAGATTGTCGCCGAATTACCCAGCCGTGCCCGCATGAACGCCAGCGTGCCCAGAGAGGCGGCGAGAAGGCCGGAGAAGGCGATGGGGTGGTCTTTGGCGTCGTGTGCGATATGGAGGGCTGTGCGTCTGACTGCGTTGAGCAAAGAAGATACGGGACGGAACGGCTTTGTTGCCGTCTGGCGTTCGACCATGTCGAGAATTTTTTTCTGTTCGTTAGTAAGGCCTTCGCGGGTGGGAAGGGGGCGCCCCTGTGTCCTTGCTTCCAGGTCGAGGCGGAGTTGCTGCAAATTTTTCAATAATGCGGGCGCGTCGGGTTCTTGCTTTTCTGTGCTATTAGCAACAGCCAAGGCCTCCAGGCGCACCAACTCGATCATGAATTTAAGAAGGCGGGGATCAATCGGTGTTTCTTTGGCCGTGTGTTCCCTGATTTCCGCAGCATAGGACCGTGCAGCATTTTCATGCCGACGGGTTCTGTAATGCCTGGACCAGAGATGCGCGAAGGTTTCGCTTTCGAGAATGCCGATAACGGCCTCTTCCTGCTGATGCGCGTTCATTCCAGGTCCATCGCGGCGCGGCATTGATCGCGGGCCTGAATCAGTGTGCAGGAGGTCTTGCCCTGCCAGCCTGGTCCGTAGATCGCGTCTGCGTTTCTTCCTAGGCGGGAATCGACCGCGCCCGCCTGCGCCACACAGTCATGATGGACGCGGGCGAAGTGGATCAAGGATTGGTAGAGGGCGATGGAGAGGGCGTTTTTTTGCTCGCGCTCTCCGGCGGGCATATTATCGGTGACCGAGCAGATTTTCTGGCCGTTGGAGTCGACCTGCTGCGCGAAGGCGCAGCTTGCCCAGAGTTCTGTCGGGCGCTGCGGAAAGCGTACAAGAGTGCCGCAATCCACCGTTCGCGTTCTTTGCCCGCCCATCAGGGTCACCGAGGGGGGATGCTGCACGGTTATCTGCGGGTCAGCAGAGGCCGAGGCCGCCGTCAAAACCCAGCCCGCTACGGCTGCTTTAAATGCCATATTCCAGTTTTTATGCATCAGGGACTCCAAGTATCTGTTTCGTTTGCGGGGCGTTAATGATAATGAGAGTTATTATTAACTTGACCTCTCTGGTGCTTATTGATAATGATTCTTACTATCATTTACAAGAGCAAAGTTTGAGGCCTTTCATGTTTTCCGATACCGCCGACGAAGATTCCTTCACGCAAGCCAAGCCGGTGAAGGGGTTGTTGACCCGCGTCTTTACCAAGGCGGTGGAGATTGCGACGATTGGCCTTGTGGCTGCTGTGGCGTGGCAGGTTTTTCTCGATCCGATCTTTTTTCCGATTTTTCATGATCCGACGAATATGGTCGCGCAGTCGTGGGTGGCGTTCATCCGTGATTCTTTCGGGTGGATCGCCGATGTGGTCGGGTTTACGGGCGATGGCGGTCTGATGCAGACGGACTTTATGCAGGGGGTGCTGGCGCCGTATCAAGCCAATCTTGCGATGCCAACGCCGATGGATATTGGAACCGCGATGCCTGATGGATTGTCGATGAGCGATCTTTAGGCTTCTTTTATTTGCCGCTTTTTGTGTTCGCGGTAGAGGATGAAGATGTTGCTGGCGATGATGATGGTCGCGCCGAGATAGACGTGGGGCTTGGGGATTTTGTCCCAGAACAGGTAATCGAAAATCATCGCCCAGATAATCATGGTGTAGGAGATGGGGGAGACGAGCGCGGCCTCGCCGAGCCGGAAGCTTTGGGATTTGGCGAGAAGGGAGAGAAGGCCCGTGGCGCCGAGGCCAATGATGAGCAGGGCGCTGTCGGTGGAGAAGCCGCCGTCCTTCACTTCGGCGAAGGGCCAGTGCATTCCGCAGGCGATCGTGCCGAAGAGGACGAAGTAAAATGTCGTGGTGGTCGATCCCTCCGTCCGGCCGATCCAGCGCAGGCAGATATCGACCATCCCCGACGACAGACCCCAGCCGAGGCCTACAAGAATTCCCAACAGGGGCAACTGGTCGGCGGGTTCGGAGGGGTTGGCCATGATCAGGACGCCGGTAAAGCCGATGGCGACGGCGCTGAGGCGGTAGATTCCCACCCGTTCGCCCAGAACGGGATAGGAGAGCAGGACCACGAAGAGCGGCGAGGTGAAGAGCAGGATCGTGGTTTCGGCCAGCGGCATCATGCCCAGTGCCTGTGCGCCCAGAATGATTCCTATTGTGCCGATGAAGCTGCGTATCAGGTGGGCCCATGGGCGTTCGGTTTCGAGAATGTAAAGTTTTCTTGCGAAGAAGAGCCAGAGCATCAGGGCGATGAGCGAGAAGACGTTGCGGAAGAAAGTGACCTCGAAGGGGCCGAAATATTCGCGCAGCATTTTTGCGAACAGGCTCATCGCCGAGAGCATCAGCGCGTTGAAGAGCGCGTAGGCGATGGCCGCCATCAGGTGATCTTTTTTTGCTGCGGCCACTTTACGGGATCTCGCTCTTGAGATGGGAGGTTTTCTGGCGGTTCACGTGTTCGCGGTAGAGGATGTAGAGCTGGGCGGCGATGATGATGGACGCGCCGGTAAAGATCGAGCCACCCGGTGGATTGTTCCAGATCATGCTGTCCATCAGCGTGCTCCAGAGCAGGGAGGTGTAGGCGAAAGGCGTGATAACGGCGGCGGGGGCGTATTTATAGGCGTTGGTCAGGCAGAGCTGCGCGAAGCCGCCCGAGGCGCCGACGAGAAGGAAGAGCCACGCTTCGTCCCATGCGATTCCCTTGGCGAACCATGGCATACACAGACCGGGCAGGATCATTCCGGCCAGCACGAAGTAAAAAGTCACGGTGATGGCGGATTCAGCCTTGAGGTGGCGGAGCATCGTATACATCGAGGCGTGGAGGGTTGCCGCAAAAAGGGCGAGAAGGAGGCCGATGGCGCTGATCTGGCTGCTGGGCGCGGCGATGACCAGAACGCCGCTCATGCCCACAATGATCGCGGCCCAGCGGTGGGCGCCGACGCGTTCCTTGAGGAAAATATAGGCGAAGGCCGGGGTCAGCAGGGTGGACATATAGAGCAGGACCGTGGCATTCGAGAGCGGAAGCAGGGATTGTGCGCCGAAGGTCACGATGAGGCTTAAGGAGCCAACGATGGCACGGATTGCGATGGTTTTCGGTCTTTTGGTCTTGAGCAGGTCGAGCCGTTTGCTTAGTACCAGAAGGGCAAAGAAGGGAATGACGACAAAGAGGTTGCGGAAGAAGGCGACTTCGACGACGTGGTGGGTCTGGGAAAGATATTTCGCCGTTGCTCCCATGACGACAAAGAGAAAATGTGCGCCGAGGGCGTAGAGAACCGCCGGAAGGAGCCGGTCTGTCCATTCTTCTTTTTCGGCGAGGGTTGTCATGCCACAAAACGCTTTTGCAGAGCCTTTACGGTCTCAGGCGGGTTCCGACTTTAAGGTTTTACGGGCGGTTGTAAAGGTGCTCTCTGTCGTCTGACCTAAGGAAAATGTAATGCGCCGCAATAAAAAAGCCCTTCATTAAGAAAGGCTTTTTTTGAACCTCTGCTATTAAGGCTAGGCTAGTCTTTAACCAGCTTGTTCTTGCCGATCCAGGGCATCATGTCGCGGAGTTCCTTGCCGACCTTTTCGATGTCGTGCTTGGCTTCGGAGGCGCGGAGTTCCTTCAAGCGGTTGATGCCTTCCTTGTTGCCGCCCATGAATTCCTCGACAAATTTGCCGGACTGGATTTCCTGAAGGATTTTTTTCATTTCCTTCTTGGTTTCCGCCGTAATGATGCGCGGGCCGCGGGTGTAATCGCCAAATTCGGCGGTGTTGGAAATGGAGTAGCGCATATTGGCCAAGCCGGCTTCGTAGATCAGGTCCACGATCAGTTTGGTTTCGTGGAGACATTCGAAGTAGGCCATTTCGGGAGGGTAGCCCGCCTCAACCAGTGTTTCGTATCCGGCCTTGATCAGGGCGGAGATGCCGCCGCAGAGAACCGCCTGCTCCCCGAACAGGTCGGTTTCGCATTCGTCCTTGAAGGTGGTTTCGATGATGCCGGAGCGGCCACCGCCGACCGCCGAAGCGTAGGAGAGGGCGAGGTCTTTCGCCTTGCCCGAGGCGTTCTGCGCGATGGCAATGAGGCAGGGGACGCCGCCGCCCTTCTGGTATTCGCCGCGCACAGTGTGGCCCGGACCCTTGGGCGCGACCATGAAGACGTCGAGGTCGGCGCGGGGCTTGATGAGGCCGAAATGGATGTTGAGGCCGTGGGCGAACGCCAGGGCCGCGCCCTTTTTGATGTTGGGTTCGATTTCTTCGCGGTACAGGTCGGCCTGCAGTTCGTCGGGGACGAGGATCATGACGATATCCGCATCCTTGACCGCTTCGGCAGGAGTCTGGACCGTGAATCCGGCCTTTTTTGCCTTCTCGGCAGTGGCGGAGCCTTCGCGCAGGGCGATGGTGACATTCTTGACGCCGCTGTCCTTCATGTTCTGGGCGTGGGCGTGGCCCTGGGAGCCGTAGCCGACGACCACGACGTTCTTGCCCTTGACCAGTGCCTGATCGCAGTCCTTGTCGTAATAGACTTTCAGTTTATTCTGGGCGCCTTGCGCCGTGTTTTGTGCGAGGTTGCTTTGTGCCATGACGAATCCTTTTTCGCTCGATTTATTTCTTGTGCTGCAAGAACAGGCATAAAACAGGTTTTTGGGGCAAGAATCAAGAGAAACAAGCGTTTTATGGGGTTTTGCGCTGCGCCATTTTTCCCGCAGGCGCAAGAATCTTTCCTTCTTTCCGGCCTCATTCCGCCGCAATTTTTACGTAGACTGTAGGCTTGGCGGAGTGTTTTTTTGGGTTCCGCCGTTGGTGAGCAGGCGAGTCTCTTTTATTAACCTTGCAAAAAGAAAGAGCACCGCTATGAGATTTTTTTCCAAAGACGAATGGGGAAACGGCCTTCTGGGCTGCTTCGAGATTTTCCTTTTTATGCCGCAAGGGTTGCAGAGGTTTGAGGGGTCTGCGTCCGCCGCCGTTAAATCCTTCCTGATTCCGCTGGTGTTATCGCCGGTCCTGCTGGCCTTGCTGGCGGCGTTTTCAAGCGGGTTTTCGTTCACGTATCTTATGACCCTGCATTCCGTGCGGGTGCTTATCACCTCGCTTTTGTTTCTCGGGGTGGTTTACCTGATGATCCGGCAATACGGGCGGGAGGAGCATTTCATGCGGTTTGTCACGGTGAATAACTGGATGACAATTCCCTCCACCATCCTGCTGCTGCCCGTGGTGGCGTGTCTTATGATGGGCATGGACCGCGCGGCCTATGAGAATTATGCGCTGTTCATCACGCTGGCCGGGTATGTCTATACCGGGTTTATCATTTCCAAGAGCTTCAAGCTGCCGTGGGAGATGGGCGCGTTTATCGCCATCATGGGGCTGGCGATCGACCAGCACGCGCTGGATCTGACGCGGCATTTGCATCAGTTTGTGGGTTAGAGTATGTCCTCAATCGCGGTCTTTTGGCCTGCAAATGCCGTTTTTCTGCGCTTCCGCTTCTCAAATACCCATAAGTATTCTGCGATGCGGTTCTCGAAAAACGCCATTTTCGGCTCAAAATACGGCGATTGAGTCCGCGCCCTAAATTACAGAGAGTTTCTAAAGGTCGGCGAAGACACTACGCGCCGATGACGTCCTTGCCGCGGGAGATGGCGGCGACGCCCGTGCGGCTTACGTCGGCCAGACCCAGGGGGCGCATCAGTTCGATGAAGGCGTTGATCTTGTCGGCAGCCCCGGTGAGTTCGAAGACGAAGGATTCGAGGGTGCTGTCCACGGCTCTTGCGCGGAAGATGTCTCCTATTCGCAACGCTTCGATTCGTTTTTCCCCCTTACAGACGACCTTGACCAGCGCGAGTTCGCGGGAGACGAAAGGTGTTTCAATCGTGAGATCGGAGACCTTGAGAACCGGAACGAGTCGCCCCAGTTGGGATTTGATCTGTTCAATGACGTGGGGCGTTCCCTTGCAGACAATCGTAATGCGGGAAAGATGCGCCGCGTGATCCGTTTCCGCGACGGTGAGGCTTTCGATATTATAGCCGCGGCCGGAAAACAGGCCGATGACACGGGCGAGGACGCCAGGTTCGTTATTCACCAGAATCGAAAGCGTGTGCGATTCTACGGCTGCCTCCTTCGGGCCGGGTCCGTAGACGCTCTTGCTGCTCTTATCTTTGCGCTGGGTGCTGTTTTTTGCCATGGGCCAGATTTAGCAGAATCAGGCCGTCATTGAAAGGGCCAATTCGGGCTTAAGGCTTGTTTTTCCTACGTTTCGAGGGGCGATTTGCAATGGCCATATTTTTGACGTAAAGTGCGCCCTCTGGATTTTCACGGAGCGTTCTGTTTGCAAAGTGTAGAGACTAATGCCGCTGACGAGGCGGGGCACGATCCCGCTGCTGCGGCCAAAGAAAAAAGGGAGTTCAGGCTCCTTGTGCTGGGGTGTATCGGGGTCGTTTACGGCGATATCGGGACCAGCCCGCTTTATGCGTTCCGCGAGGCCTCCAAGCTGGCGGTTGTCGATGGGCATTTGAATCCCAGCGATATTTACGGGCTGCTCTCGCTCATTATCTGGGCGCTCATCCTTATTGTCACGGTCAAGTATGTCCTTACGCTCCTGAAGGTGGATAACCACGGGGAGGGGGGCATCCTTTCGCTGATGGCTCTGGCGAAAAAATCCGAGGGGATCTGGCGTTCGTTGATTTTTTCTGCCGGGTTGATCGGGGCGGGGTTGTTCTTCGGCGATGCCTGTATCACTCCGGCGATCTCGGTCATGTCGGCCGTCGAGGGGTTGAAGGTCATCAACCCGCATTTCGAGTCCTATGTTCTGCCCATCGTCGTCGTGATCCTGCTGGGGTTGTGTTATGCGCAGAAATACGGGACGGAGGCGGTTTCCAAATATTTTGGGCCGATTACGGCCGTCTGGTTCGCCACGATGGCGCTGATGGGGCTTTACTGGATTTTCCATGCGCCTTCGGTGCTGTTGTCGTTCATTCCCTTTTACGGGATCGAGTTTCTTCTGTCGCATCTTGATATCGGGTTTCTGGTGTTGGGCGCCGTGTTTCTGGCGGTGACCGGGGCGGAGGCGCTCTATACCGACCTGGGGCATTTCGGGCGCAAGCCGATTGCCTTTGCGTGGCTGCGGTTCGTTTTTCCCTGTCTTATCATGAATTACCTCGGGCAGGGGGCGATGGTTTTGTCGGAGGACCGGGTTCCCGAAAGCCCGTTTTTCGAGATGTTTCCCGCGTTTTTGTTGTTCCCGGTCGTTATATTGGCGACCATGGCCACGATCATCGCCAGTCAGGCGGTGATTACCGGCGCCTTTTCCATCGCCCGGCAGGCCGTTCAGATGGGATTGCTGCCGTGGCTTGAGATTCGGCATACCTCGGCGGATCACCGCGGGCAGATTTATATGCCGCAAATCAACCGCTGGCTGTTTTATATCATCATCCTGCTGTGCTTTATTTTCGGGAGTTCCGAGAAGATGGCTGCGGCTTACGGGATTGCGGTGACCGGCGATATGCTTATTACGACGATGCTTTCGTCTTATGTGCTGTGGAAGGTTCTGGGCAAGTCGAGCAAGCAGATTCTTCCTTACCTTTGCTTCTTTCTGTTCATCGAGGGGATGTTCTGGCTGTCGAATATCGTCAAGCTGTTTCAGGGTGGCTTCCTGCCGCTGATGATTGCCGGGTATGTCGTTCTGTCCATGGCGACGTGGGTGCGGGGGACGCGCTATCTGCGTAAGCGGGTGCGGCGGATGTCGTTCCAACTCACGGATTTGCTTGAGAATCTTGAGCGCAATCCGCCGATTACCGTGGAGGGGACGGCGGTGTTCCTGACCCGTGAGCCCTCGTATGCGCCGCTGGCGCTGATTAAGAACCTCAAGCACAACAAGGTTTTTCATAAGCATAATATCATCGTGGCGGTGATGTTCTCGCAGTTTCCCAAGGTGCCGGACGAGCAGCGGGTTACCGTGGTCCATGTGACTTCTTCGGTTACGAAAGTCTATGTGCATTATGGTTTTATGGAGAGCCCCGATATTCCGCGGGCGCTGGTTCTGGCGGTCAGCAAGGGCGCCATTATCGATTTCGAGGGGCTTTCGTATTTCGTGGGGCACCGGAGTCTGATCGCCGATCCGCGGCGGGGCTTGCCGGTCTGGCAGGAGCAGATTTTCATCAATATGGCCAAGGCCGCGGCGACGCCGACGGATTTTTACCGTCTGCCGTCCAACCGCGTGGTGGAAATCGGCATCCAGATGCCCATCTGATTCTGTCTTGAGCTAAAGTTATTTTTTCAGGCGGCCTGATCGTCTTCTGCGGATGCCGCCGGAATGTCCCACTGGGGCATTTTGATGTCGCCGGATTTGATTCCTTCAAGGAATTCATGCGGATCCTTGCGGTGGTTAATGGCCGCGTAGCGGAAAACGCTGGGGGGCAGTTCGGCGTATTTTTCGTCGGATTGCAGGGTTGCCGTCGTCTCCATGACCTCGTTGACGAAGCCGAGGGGGTTGCTGGGGTATTTGGCGGCGGCGAGGTTGATGAGGCCGATTCCGGCTTCGACGCGCAAGGATTCGAATTCAGCGTTTTCCTTGATGTCTGCAAAGGTGCTGCCCTGATAGAGGGTGAGGGGCGCGACATCCTTGTCGGTGCCGAAGGCCTTCATATTTCTCTGGAGTTCGATCAAAAGCTGGCGGGCAATGTGGGGGTAGGCGCCCTTGGGGATTTCGATCTTGTTGCGGTCGCACATGAGTTGGAACCGAACCATCAGGCCCGCGAGAGCCTCTTGCAGGGATGCTCTGTTAAATCCGCCGGATAAGGTTTTTTCGTTCCGGCCCATTATGGTGTGTCCGGTTTATTGTTCAAACTGTATTCCGACAGCGGCGCTTATTTGCTCTCTTGCTTCCGGCGCGATGCGGGCTTCGCCGCGCAAAAGAACGCCGCGATCCTGCTGGGCCGCCCGAACGCGGTCCATGAAGGCTGCGACATCGAAATTTTCTTCTGTTGGTGCCATTTTTTCCCGCATTCAGCAGTGGTTCAGGCTTAGGGAGTAATGATAGCGCGAAAAATCGGGTTTGTCTAACTTTTTGTTTGTTAATATGTTAATGAGCTTTTAGACGCTTCATTTTATATCGTCGTCTTTCTGAAGATTTTTTTAAATACAGCAGCATCAACAAATTTTCAATAACACCAAAAAATGTTAAAAATAAAATTTTTCTTGAAAATTGGACATTAAACACGTACAATCGGACAAAATAAACAAAGGATATGAGTATGACAAACAAGAAAAGCCGCGAGGCGGCACTGGAATTTTTGGAGTACCTTGCACAAAAAGGATTGACGAGTCCAACGACTGCTCGTGCACGGAAAGCCGCTTTAGGTAAGGTTTTGGGGATTCTGGATGATAATGAAGCCCAGGATGTAACGACACTCAACCTTGATGAAGTTGTTAGTCGGTTTGCTAATTTACATGGAAAAGACTATACGCCAGAAAGTCTTGCTACATATAAAAGTAGAGTGAAATCGGCTTTGGATGACTTTACCAGTTATCTGTCCAATCCCCTTGCTTTTAAGCCGAATATGCAAACTCGTGAGCGCAAGTTAGTTACTGATAAAGCAGCTACGGGTAAGGGCCAAGTCTCAGGAAATAAAACGCAAGAAACTGTTCATCACATAGCGCCGGTTGTTACGGGTTCTATGGCAAATAGTATTTTGCCAATTCCTATACGAGCGGACTTAACTATCCACATTCAAGGCTTACCGTATGATCTTACAGAGACGGAGGCCAATAAAATTGCAAGTGTAGTCAAAGCTATGGCTTCGACTACTTAATTAGGATTTTTTTCCCCTTCCAAAAGGGATTGAAAGGACCGTTTGGTCAAGCTGGGGACTGCTAGAACTGGAGGTCCAAACTCCTAATTTCTAGCAGCCCGCCCTTGACTCTATTGTACCACAAAAGCTTCAATCTGCTAAGCTCTTCTAAACCAATGTCTTATCGAATTTTTCGGCGTCGGGCGAGAGGATCATCTCGTTATGCGCCTTGCCGGAGGGGATCATCGGGAAGCAGTTTTCCCGCTGGTCCACGCGGACATCGACGATGGTGACCTTATCGGTCTTCAGCATTTCCTTAATCACGTCGTCCAGTTCGTCGGGCGTGTCGGCGCGCAGGCCAATGCCGCCGTAGGCTTCGGCCAGTTTGACGAAGTCGGGGAGGGAGTCGGTGTAGCTTTCGGAATAACGCTCGCCGTGCAGCAGCTCCTGCCACTGGCGGACCATGCCCATCCATTGATTGTTGAGGATGAAGATTTTAACGGGCAGGCGGTATTGGACGGCGGTGCTCATTTCCTGAATGTTCATCAGGATGGAGGCTTCGCCGGCGACGTCGATGCATAAGCCCTTGGGGTGGGCGATCTGGGCGCCGATGGCGGCGGGCAGGCCGTAGCCCATCGTGCCGAGGCCGCCGGAGGTCATCCAGCGGTTGGGTTCATCGAAGGGCAGGAACTGGGCGGCCCACATCTGATGCTGGCCGACCTCGGTGGAGATGAATTGCTGACGCTTGTCCTGCGCGAGGAAGTGGCGCAGGCGCTGCAGCGCGTATTGGGGTTTAATGATCTTGCTGTCGTTTTTGTAGGCGAGGCAATTTACGGCGCGCCAGTGGCCGATCTGTTCCCACCATTTGTCGAGCGCCTTGTGGTCGGATTTGTAGCCTTTTTTCTTCCAGACCTTGATCATGGCTTCGAGCGCCTTGGCGCAGTCGGCGATGATGCCGAGTTCGACATGGATGTTCTTGTTGATCGAGCTGGGGTCGATATCGACATGGATCTTGCGGGAGTCGGGGGAGAATTTATCGGTGCGGCCCGTGACGCGGTCATCGAAGCGGGCGCCGATGTTGATCATGACGTCGCAATCGTGCATCGCCCAGTTGGCCTCAAAGGTGCCGTGCATTCCGAGCATTCCGAGCCATTGATTATCGCTGGCGGGGTAGGCGCCGAGGCCCATCAGGGTGCTGGTGACCGGGTATCCGGTGAGGCGGACGAGTTCGCGCAAAGCCTTGGAGGCTGCGGGGCCGGAATTGATTACGCCTCCGCCCGTATAGAAAACAGGGCGTTTGGCGGAGGCCATCATTTCGACGGCCTGTTCGATCAGGTCCATGTCGGGTTCGGTTTGCGGCGCGTAGCGGTGGGTCATTTTCGAGTTCTTCGGCGTGTAGTAGGGGCCGGGGGCGAACTGGATATCCTTCGGGATGTCGATAACGACCGGGCCGGGGCGGCCTGTCCGCGCAACGTGAAAGCCCTCGTGCATGACATTGGCGAGGTCGTTCACGTCCTTCACGAGGAAATTGTGTTTGGTGCAGGCGCGGGTGATGCCTGTGGTGTCGGCCTCCTGAAACGCGTCGGTGCCGATGAGGAAGGTCGGAACCTGCCCGGTGATGCAGACGACGGGGATGGAATCCATCAGCGCGTCGGTCAGGCCCGTGACGGCGTTGGTGGCGCCGGGGCCGGAGGTGACGAGGGCGCAGCCGACCTTTCCGGTCGAGCGGGCGTAGCCCTCGGCAGCGTGGAGGGCGCCGCCCTCTTGCCGGACCAGAATATGTTTAATCTTTTTCTGCTGGAACAGGGCGTCGTAGATGGGCAGGACCGCGCCGCCGGGGTAACCGAAGATGGTGTCCACGCCCTGATCGATCAGCGCCTGGATGACGATTTCCGCGCCCGTCATTTCCTTAGCGGGTTTTGCCTTCGTTTCCGGCTGCTCCGGCTTGATTGCTGTTACCGTCATGTTCCTTCGCCTTTTCTGTTTCCGGCTCCCCGTGATTTTATACAGGGGGTCTAAACCGGGGGTAAACTAACCTATTTCCGAGACTCTGTTGAGGTTTTTCTTGTGAAATCCGGCATAAAAAAACGCCCCTTCGGGTTTTCCGGGGGCGCTGCGTTTATGCTTGTTTTCCAATGCCTAAGCGCGCAGCTCCCCTTTTCCAAGGACCACGAGGACAAGCACCACCACAGCGTTCATCAGTGTATTGTTCATCGTTTAGAAGTACCTTATGATTTGGTGCAGTGCAAGGAAATTGTGTTTTTTTTACTTTTCTTGCTTAGGTCTTGGCATTTTTTGAGGGGTGTTTTATGAGGTATTTTTCTCTGATTTTCTGTTCTTTTGCCCTCTTGTTGCTTTGCTCCTGTAGTGAAGAATCTGATAGCAGCCAGCTTCCCGTTCCTTCAGGCAGGGGACAGGCGTTGCCAGGGATGTCAGAAGCATCGCCGGGTTATAATGGTGATAGCCGTCAGAAGACGGAGGGGCGGCATATTGAAGAAAGCCATACTTTTAGTATCGACGCCTTACCTGAAAGTCTTAAGAGTATCTATGAAAGTGATTACAAAAAGTGTCTGGAGATAGGATGCGAGATTACAAATTCGACTTATACGGACCGGAGCAGGGCTGAACTCAATGCACTTGTTCCTCCCGAAAAGTTAGCTGAATTTCTTTCCTCGGTTGAGCAGGGTTCAGGAAAGATTCTTACTCATACGGTTAATACGGTTGATCGGTCTCTCGAATATATTGATGTTGAAGCTGAATTTAAAAGCCAAGAGGCTTTAGAGGCTCGTTTAACGCGGCTGCTTGAAAGCGATAAAACCAAAACGGTCGATGATATTATCAAAATCGAGTCGGAACTCAGGCGCGTCAAACAGTCTCTTGATAGTGCGAGGGATAAACTCAAATTTCTTCAGAAAATCACCCAGATGGTCTCTGTCAGAATCTTTTATCAAGTTTCGCAAGAAAATCTCGATATTGATTACGATGTGCTTACACAAAGCTTCAATCGTTCATCTGCAAAATTTATTAACAGTGCTGCTGATGTCATATCTTTTGTCGCCGAGATTTTGCCATGGCTTCCCGTCTATTTTATCGGTTTGTGGGCTTTTGTGAAAATGTTGCGGATTTCGTTGGGGAAAGGCTTTTTCTCGTCGTTCAGATCAAAGAAAGGGAAGATCAGTCCCGAGAACGTCAAGGCGGTTGATTTGTCGCCGGGCGTTAAAGCTGATGCCGGAACCCTGTGACCTGTTGCCTAGGTTCTACGGATTTTCAGGGAAAGGCGCCATGGCACCTTACAAGTTTTTAGGGTTTTTGGTCATTCTTCTTTTCACGGCCGGGTATTCTTTTGGGGTCCGCGCCTCTCAGGATAACCCGTTTACCGAGACTTATACGGAGTATGATATTCTGACTATCGGCAGCCTCGAACAGGCGGCGGGCAAGAAGCCCTTTCAACTTGAGCGGGCGTATCGGTATATCCATCCCAAGACGAAGATGCTGCCGATCGAGCGCATACAGATCCGGGCTCCCTCCGGTCATATCATCGCCTATACGCCGACGCGCATGAAGGCGGTGACCTATTGTCCGCGTCCAAGCTATTGCTGGGTCTTCATGTGGAAAACGGTTTACCCTTTACCCGCACTTTTCAAGTTCAATCCCGATCCCAAGTCGTGGGCGCATGAGATCAGGCCGGTCATGAAATATTCGCGGTCCGGTTATGCGGGGGAGGGGTTTCAGGAGGTGTATGATCCTGTTCTCGGGCTGTTCGGGCTGGGTTTGTTTTTGATCCGGTTTTACTGGTATTTTCTGACGCTTTCGTTTTTGTCCTTTTTGCTTTGTCTGCAGATCGTCAAGTTCCACGAATCCAGTTTCGTGCGGAAAGGTTTGATTCTGGTTCTGTTCACGGCCCTGCAGTTGTTTTTAAAGACGTGGCTGCCGCTCAATCCCTATGTGATTACGACGCTGGTCATTCTCCTGTTCAGTATCGTCGGCACAGTTTACATCGGTCTTCCCGATGTTTTGACCGTTCTGACTGTCATGGGCACTTTTTTAGCCACCTGCTTATGGATCGCGAAGCTGCGAAAAAGGGCAGCAGTTTCTATCAAAGCTGATGCCTAAACCATGTGACCTGCTGCTTGGCGTATTGGCGGGTTTTGGCCTGAGCCTGAGCGATGGCGTCTTCCTTTGAGCGTTCGCCGTTGATATAGGCCAGAAGCTGTTGGTAACCCAGCGCCTTGAGCAGGGGGGTATCGGAGCGGATTTCGCCGCTGTCCACCCGTTTTGCAAATTCCTCGATTTCCTCCAGCACGCCATTGTCGATCATCCAGAGGAGGCGGTCGTTGCAGCGTTGATGCTGCACGGGGCGATCGGGGATGATGAGTTCGATTTCAAAATTCCAGTCGTCGGGCGGGGCGAGCCTATCTTCCTTCTGCCATTCGGCCAGCGATTTTCCGGTGGCGTCCAATACCTCCCACGCTCTGATGAGTCTTGCGGTGTGGGAGGGGTGGAAGCGGGCGGCCATGACGGGGTCGCGTTTTTCGAGTTCCGTGTGGAAGGCGGGGTTGCCGAGGAGCTTTTGTTTGGCCACGGCGGCGGCGCGGATATCGTCCGGCACGGGGGGGATGGGAGAAAGCCCCTCGGTCAGCGCCTTGATATAGAGGCCCGTTCCGCCGACGATGATCGGGGTTTTGCCCTGCGTCAGGGTTTCGCGGATGACGGGGTCTGCTCTCCGGCGCCACTCTCCGGCGGAGCAGGGGTCGTTCGGGTGGAGGGCGCTGTAGAGTTTATGTTCGGCCTTTTCGCGGTCTGCGGGCGGGGGCTGAGCGGTGAGGATCGGCAGGCCGTCGAAGATTTGCATGGAATCGCAGTTGATGATGACGCCGTTCTCTTGCTGCGCGATTTCTATCGCCCGTGCGGATTTGCCGCTCGCGGTCGGGCCGGCGATGATGCGGATGGCGTGGCCGTCCTTTTCGTTTTTCTGCGTCATCCTCTTGCGTCCCTTCGCGGGCGATTATAGTGTGAGTTTTCCTTTCATCAAACCCAGAAGGCTGCAATCCCATGTTCAAGGGATGGAACGATACGGAAAAGGCCATTGCCTTGTCGATGGTGGCGTTTGCGGCGTTTTCGGTCAGCGATGCGCTGCGGAAATATACGTCCGTCGATTATCCGGTGGTGGCGATCCTGTTCTGGCAGGCGGTGTTCGGGCTGATTATTCTTGCCGCCGTGATTCCGTATTTCGGGGGGCGGGGGGCGCTGTTTACCCGGCGGAACCTTGAATGGCATTTGCTGCGCGGGCTGCTGATGGCGGTGAATACCAGTATGTCGCTGACGGCGCTTTCGATGGTGCCGATCATGGATGCGTATACGATTTTCTTTCTGACGCCGTTTATCACCACTGTTCTTTCGATGTTTTTCTTCAAGGAGCAGGTGGGGCGGTATCGCATGGCGGCGATTTTATGCGGGTTTCTGGGCGGGGTGGTGGCGTTCCGGCCCGGGTTCGAGGAGATTCACCCGGCCTATGGGCTGGCGCTGGCGTGCTGTTTCACGTTCGGGCTGGCGAACCTTGTGGCGCGGCGGATCGGGGGGAGCGGCAACGCGCTGCCCTTCGCGTTCTGGCCGTTTATTCTTGTGCTGATCGGGACGTATCTCTGGATGGGCGGGGCGGTGCCGTTTTACGATCAGCGGTTCATGGGGCTGTGTCTTGTGATCGGGTTTTGTTACGGGCTGGCGGTGATCTGCGTGGCGACCAGTTATATCCTTGCGCCGACGTCGGTCGTCGCGCCGTATCAGTATGTGCAGATGTTGTTCGGGCTGTTGCTCGGGTATCTCTTGTTCGGGCATCTGCCGGATGCGTTCAAGATCGCGGGCGGGCTGATTATCACCGCGTCGGGCATGTTCCTGTTCTGGCGGGAGCGGAGAAGGAAGGGGATTTAGAGCGGGCATTTTCCGCAGTTTTTTCTGTTCAGATTTTCGCGGCAGTTCTTGAGATTATGCCCTCAGAGGGCTAGAATATGATTTCTTAAATCGCATTCTTTGCCGTCTGTCAGCCATGAAAGAAAATCTTTATTCGGTGTCTTTATTCAGCGGAGCCATGGGCTTGGATATCGGCCTTGAGCAAGCGGGAATAACAACCCTGATTTGCAATGACGTAGATGCCGATGCGGTTGCTACAATACGTCATAATAAGCCCGAGATTCCTGTTCTGGACAAATCAATTTCGAATGTTTCGTGTGAAGAGATTAAGGCGCTTATTGCCGGAGGATCTCCCGACATTGTGGTCGGTGGCCCGCCCTGCCAATCTTTCAGTGTTTTTGGCAACCGGAAAGGCATACAGGATTTACGCGGCCAGATGGTCTTCGAATTTTTCAGGGTCGTCGATGAATTGCGTCCCAAGGCTTTCATCATGGAAAATGTCCGGGGTCTTTTGTCTATTCCGTTTGTCAACAAGAAAGACTTCGATCCCGAAACTATGTCGCCTGATTTATTGCGGCCCGGATCGCTGATACGTTTTTTGCTCGGAAAGTTTAATGGCATAGGGTACAGGGTTGATTGCTTTGTCGTTAATTCTGTTAATTACGGTGCGCCGCAAATCAGGGAGCGGGTTTTTCTGATTGGGAATGTTTACGGGATTGAGGCCAAATTTCCCCAGCCGATGTTCAGCAATCGTCCACAGGACGGTCTGCCGCCATTCCGTACACTCGGAGATGCTATCGGGAAAGGTTTTGCCGATCCTTACCCCGAGGTTATGGATTTCAGCCCAAGAAAGCTGAGTTATCTTTCCATGGTTCCGCCCGGAGGGAACTGGCGCTCCCTTCCGTTGGACGTTCAAAAAGAGTCCATGGGAAAAAGCTGGTACTTGAAAGGCGGGAGAAGCGCCTATTGGAGGAAGCTGTCTTTCGACTTTCCTTCACCTACAGTTGTCACCATGCCTAATCATGCGGGGACCAGTATGTGTCATCCTAAAGAGTTGAGGGCGATCTCCGTCGGTGAGGCTGCCGCTATACAGGAGTTTCCGGCCTGCTGGGCGTTTCAGGGCTCTACGGGCAGTAAATTTAAGCAGATAGGGAATGCCGTTCCCATCCGTTTGGGGCGCATGGCCGGAGAAACGGTCATAGATATTCTGGAGAGAGCAAAAAATGGGGAAATGGGGGATGAAATCACCAGCAAGGTCACGCATATACGGCCCCATGTCAGGACAAGAGCGTTTTTTAGGAACGGCGAATCCTTTGCGGGCAGCACGTGTTACTACCAATCACAAAAGGCCCAAATGAGTTTGTTCGATGAGGAGGGGAAGGGCGAAAGCTCTAGGGCGTGATCTTATCCGTTTATCGATTCCAGAAGCGATTTCCAATCAAAAGTGCCATCGCTGTTTAGGAAGTGTTGATATTTTTGAGAAATATGTTTGCTATATTTTTCTAATAGCGCACCACCCTCCTTTCTGGTGTTGCTTTTGCTTACACCGTCAATTATTCCTCTTAAAATCCAGTCTTGTGTTTGCTTTTCGCCTTCGTTCAGCCATGTCCAAAACTCCCTGCCCGCGTATACGGAAACTCTGTCGGTCAAATCAATAACGTTGTGTTTTGCGCCCCTGTTGATGCCCCGCAAAATGTCATACTTGTCGGTCAACGTTTCCTTTGTTCCATAAAATACCCCTACAGATATTTCATTAAATTTATTTCCGTATTTCTTTAAAATTTCATTGAAAGCGTGATTAAGCTGTTGTGCCATCGACAGCTGAATTGTCCACTTACCTGCCTTAAGGGACAAGAGGTCCGTTGATCCGTCTTTACGCCTAATTACATGGTCTATTTCGTTAAAGCAGGAGTCTACAAAGGGGGGATTATTTTTTCTATAGTCCTTATCCAGTTTTTGTGTGCCAAAAACCTTAGGCAGGATTTTTTCGTCAATCAGTTTTCCGAACCCCGTGTTATGGCCGACCATTAGATGGCTGCCGACGATAAAGCCGGTTAATTCTTCAAAGTTGTCGATATCGTGTAGATCGAACAAGATCGGAAGTATGAACGGATTCACGGACATTGTGTCCGATAGTTGTTCTCGCAGTTTATGTTTCCTTTGTTCTATCCACCAGGACACCCAAGTTGATGTGCCTGTAATGACCTCGCCCTGATTCATCATCGCATAAGGAACGTCTCTTACGGCTGCTTGGTTGGCAGCTTGAGGGCCACGAAGCGGACCTCGCCGCCGGTATTGACCAGAAGCAGGACGGAGGAGCGCATGGCGCCCTTGGCCTTTTCGATGACGTCGATGAGGTGCTGCGGCTGGGAAACCGGCTGCTGGTTGATTTCCACGATCACGTCGCCGGGGGCGATGCCCTTCTGGGCGGATTCGGACATCTCACTTACCGAGGTGACAACGAGGCCGCGCACGGCGGGCTGGATGTTGTAGGTGGCGCGGAGTTCATCGGTCAGGGTGCTGACCTCCAGACCCACGGTCTCAATGGCGGTGCCGGCAGAGGAGGGAGTCTTGCCCTCGCCCTCGTCGATCATGCCGCTTTCCTCAGCTTGTTCGAGATGGCCGACCTTGACCTTGGTCTTAAAGATCTGGCCGTCGCGCCAGTATTCGACGTCCACATCCTTGTCGATGTCCGTTTCGGCGACGAAGCGGGGGAGGAGGCGCATTTCCTTGATCTCCTGACCGCCGAAGGAGAGGACGATGTCGCCGTCCTTCATGCCGGCCTTGTCGGCGGGGCCGTCCTTATTCACGATCACGACGAGGGCGCCTCTGGGCTTATCGAGGCCGAGGCTCTCGGCGATTTCGGGGGTCACGGTCTGGATCTTCACGCCCAGCCAGCCGCGGCGGGTCTCGCCAAACTTGATAAGCTGCGCGATCACAGGCTTGGCGCGGGCGCTGGGGATCGAGAAACCGATGCCGATGGAGCCGCCGGTGGGACTGAAGATTGCCGTGTTGATGCCGATGACCTCGCCCTTCATGTTGAACATGGGGCCGCCGGAATTGCCGCGGTTGATGGCGGCGTCGGACTGGATGTAGTCGTCGTATTTGCCGGAGTTGATGTCCCGCGCCAGCGCGGAGACGATCCCCGCCGTGACGGAGCCGCCGAGGCCGTAGGGATTACCGATGGCGAGAATCCAGTCGCCGACGCGGATTTCATCGCTGTTGCCGAAAGTGGCGGCGACGAGGTTGAGACCCTTGGGGTCTACTTTCAACACGGCGATGTCGGTTTCGGGATCCTTGCCGATGAGTTCGGCGGTCACGCTCTGGTTGTCCTGCAGGATCACGCGGACCTCGTCGGCGTCCTGAATGACGTGGTTGTTGGTAACGATATAGCCGTTCTGGGCGTCAATGACGAAGCCCGAGCCCATCATGCTGGGCGGGGCGAAGGGGACGCCGTGGCCCCGGCGGTTCATGAATTCCTCGAAGAAATCCTGGAACGGTGAGCCGGGGGGGAATTGCGGGATTTCCGGGTAGTCCTGCGCTTCCTCAATTTTCTGGGTGGAGGAGATGTTGACGACGGTCGGCGACAGGCGGGACGCGAGATCGGCGAAGCTATCGGGCGCGCCTGCGAAGGGTACTACGGGATCGCGGGCGTAAGCGGGTTTACCCGCGGATAATGCCATCGGGGCGCAGAGAAGCGTCGATGCAAGAACGGCCAGCGTTTTTTTTCTGTTCATCATGGGACTGTCTCCATCGTTTGTGGGTTAAGTCTTTTATTCGGAACGGCTTTTGTAGGCCTCGAAGTAGCGGAAAAACTCGCTGTCCGGGGAGAGGATCAGGCGCGTTTCCGGTGAGGCAAGGGTGTTGCGGTAGGCCTCCATCGAGCGCAGGAAGGAGTAGAATTCCTTATCGACATTAAAAGCCTCGGCGTAAATTTTGATGGCCTGCTGATCGCCCTCGCCCTTGATGACTTGCGCCTTGCGCTCGGCCTCGGCGATGAGCACGGTTTTTTCCTTATCGGCGGTGGAGACGATTTCCAAAGCCTTTTCCTCGCCCTTGGCGCGGCGTTCGGTGGCGCGCTCCTTAAGCTGGGAGATCATCTGGCGTACCGTTGATTCGCGCAATTCGGGCGTGAGGTCGGCGCGGACGATGCGGACGTCCACGATTTCGATGCCGAGCTGGTCCTTCGAGATTTTTTCGTTCACGCGTTTTTTGATCTCGGTCATGATATGGGCGCGTTCCGGGGAGAGAAGCTGGGTCAGGGAGGAGCGACCTAATACGCTACGCGACGAGTCGTTTAAAATACTTTCGAGACGGGAGTTCGCACTTTCAATCGCCCGCAACGTCTTGAGAAACTGGAGCGGATCCGTGATTTTATAACGGGCGAAGGTGTCCACAATTATCGGTTCGCCGCTGACGTTTTCGATGGTTGGCCCGGCTGATTTTTCCTCTGCACCGTTCTGACCCGGTGCGCTCTGGTCCGCGTTTTTGGGTATTGTTTTTTCGGCTTGCGCCGTGCTGGAGATGACGACCTGTTCGGCGGGAGGATCGACCGAGAGGATGCGGCGGTCAAAGAATTGCACATTCTGGATGAAGGGGGTCTTCCAGTGCAGGCCCGGACCACGCGGTTCACCCAGCGGCTGACCGAGCTGGAGGACGATGGCCTGCTGGGTTTGATCGACGATAAAGAGCGATTGCGTGAGAACCAGAGTTCCGACGGCCAAGACTGCCAAAAGAATAAACGACCTCATGTTTTTTCCTTTTCTAATTCGGCGTTACGGGGGTCGGGGGCATGGGCGCCGGGGCTTTTGGAGCCGTGCCCTCTCCGAGGGGGAGGTAGGGGACAACGCCGCTCTTTGTCGTGCCGCCATCAAGAATCGTCTTGTTCGCATTCTTGAAGATTTCTTCCATCGTTTCGATGAAAATGCGTTCCTTCGTCACGTCCTTCCCGGTCAGATAGGCGGAATAGATGGATTTAAAACGCTCGGCATCCCCCTGCGCCCGTGAGATTTTCGATTGCTTGTAGGCTTCGGCCTCCTGAACGAGTTTGATGGCCTGTCCGCGGGCGCGGGGCAGGATGTCCTGTTTCTGCGCCTCGGCCTTGTTTTCGGTATCCTCGGCGTCCTGCTTGGCGGACTGAACGTCCTGGAAGGCGTTTTGAACTTCCGGGTGAACCTCGGCCTTCTGGATCAGCACCTGCGTGATGTTGACGCCGGATTTGTATTCATCGAGGTTTTTCTGGAGAATGTCCTTGGCCTTGGTCGCCAGAAGGGCGCGTTCGGTGGTGATGATCGGGAACATACTGGTCTGACCCACCACTTCACGGATCGCGCTTTCGGCGACTTTCTTGATCGTCTGGTCCGGGTCGTTGATGTTAAAGCTGTAATCTTCGGCCGATTTGATGTTCCACTGCAGCGACATCTGCAGATTGACGATGTTGCGGTCAGCGGTGAGCATCAGGCTTTCGTCCGTCTTATCAACTTTTCCGCCCGTTCCGGTCATGCCTTCGGTAAAACCGACGGCCATGCGGCGCAGTTCAGTGACGTTGACCTTGGTCAGCGTTTCGATGGGGTAGGGCATATGGTAGCCCAGACCTTCGGTCGTTTTCGTGTGGTTCCAGGCACCGAAGCGCTGGATCACGGCGTGTTCACCGGGGTTGAGGATGTAGAGGCCGCTGCTCATCCAGAGCATCGCGCCGATGAGAACGAACAGTCCGACGGTGGCGCCGGGGCCGAGATCGAAAGGCATGATGTTGCGGAGATTATCCTGCGCCTTGCGGATCAAATCATCGAGATCGGGCGGTTCGTTGGAGCCGCCCCCCTGACCGCCGCCGCCCCACGGGCCACGCGGTCCATCGTTACGGCCGCCGGGATTGTCATTGCTCCAAGGGTTTTTTCTTTTGCGGCCGGGGCCGAAAGGATCGGACATGTGCTTAATGTCTTTATATCGTTGTTTGCAGGAGCTATAAGATATAGCTCTTTTTCAACGGAAAGCAAGCATAGAGACTTTAACGAATCATGGTTCAGAAAGAAACGATTTTACAGGCTTTGCGCGGGGTTCTGGATATGGAAACCGGAGCCGATATCGTTTCCGGCGGGATGGTGAGCGGGGTTACTGTACAGGCGGACGGAAGTGTTGTTTTCATGCTTGAGGTCGATCCGGTGCGCGGGCCGAAGCTGGAGGGGTTGCGGCAGGAGGCGGAGCGGGTTGTTGCCAAGATTCCGGGCGTTACAAAAGTCACCGCGGTTCTGACTGCGGAGAAAAAGCCGCAGAAAGAACATTTCGATCCGCACGGGATGGTGAAAAATCCGAAGCTTGTCCTGCCCGCGAAGGCGATTATTGCGGTGGGGTCGGGGAAGGGCGGCGTGGGGAAATCGACGGTGGCGGTCAATCTGGCGGCGGCGTTGGCGAATTCTCCGCATGGGGAAGGGTTGAAGGTCGGGTTGCTGGATGCGGATATTTACGGGCCTTCGGTGCCGACGATGACGGGGGCAAAGGATTATAAACCCGCGCTGGACGCGCAGCGGAAACTTGTGCCGCTTTCAAAATACAATATGAAAATCATGTCGATCGGATTCATGGTCGAGGCGGGGAACGCGCTGGTCTGGCGCGGGCCGATGATCCAGACGGCGCTGTATCAGTTGCTGCGGGATGTGGACTGGGCGATGAGGGATGCAAAAGGTGCGCCGCAGGATCTGGATGTTCTTGTTCTTGACCTGCCGCCCGGGACGGGGGATGTGCAACTGACGCTGGCGCAAAAGGTTGCGGTGACGGGGGCGGTCATCGTTTCCACGCCGCAGGATATCGCGTTAATCGATGCGCGGCGGGCGGCGGCGATGTTCGGGAAGACGAACGTGCCGGTTCTGGGGATCGTCGAGAATATGAGTACCTATGTCTGTTCGAAGTGCGGGCATGAGGAGCATCTCTTCGGGCATGGCGGTGCTGAGGATGAGGCCAAGGCGCTGGGCGTGCCGTTTCTTGGGGTCATACCGCTGGAGCGGGAGATCCGCGTCAGAGCCGATGAGGGGGTGCCGATTGTGCTGGCTCAACCCGAGAGCCGCGCTGCGGAGGCTTACCGGGGAATTGCCGACAGGCTTAGGGGCGCTCTAAAACCACGAAGCTGATCGGCGGGTCGGTGTCGTTGCGTTCCTCGCGGGAGATTTCCCGCCATTCCGGGCCGATTTTGGGGAAGAAGGCGTCGCCGTCATAGTCTTCGTGAACTTCGGTGAGGTAAATCCGGTCGGCGACGCGCAAGGCCTGTTCATAAATCTGGCGTCCGCCGATGACGAGCATTTCCTCGAATCCGCCGTCTTTGGCGAGTTTCTTGGCCTCGTGGATGGCCTTGTCGAAATTATTGATGACGGTGGTGTTGCCGGCCTTGAAACCTGACTCGCTGACTACGATGTTGGTGCGTCCGGGCAGGGGCTTGCCGAGTTGATCGACGATGGATTCGAAGGTCTTGCGGCCCATCACGAGGGGTTTGCCCATGGTGATTTTCTTGAAATAAGCCAAATCCTCCGGGATGTTCCAGGGGAGTTTGTTGTTGATGCCGATGGTCCGGTTTTCGGCCATGGCCGCGATTATGCTGATTTTTGTCCTCATCTTTACTCAATCCCTCAAGTCTATTTACACCGCTACCGGCGCCTTAATATGCGGATGAGATTCGTATCCGACAAGCTCAAAATCCTCGAATTTAAAATCGAAGAGGTTTTTGACGTGCGGGTTGAGGTGCATTTCGGGGAGTTTATAGGGGGTGCGGCTGAGTTGAAGCTCTGCCTGTTCGATATGGTTCAGGTAGAGGTGGGCGTCGCCGAAGGTATGGACGAAGTCGCCGGGTTTCAGGCCCGAAACCTGCGCGACCATGAGGGTCAGCAGGGCGTAGGAGGCGATGTTGAAGGGGACGCCGAGGAAGATATCCGCGCTGCGCTGGTAGAGCTGGCAGGAGAGTTTTCCATTCGCCACGTAAAACTGGAACAGGCAGTGGCAGGGGGGCAGGGCCATCTTGCCGATTTCGCCGACATTCCATGCGCTGACGATCAAGCGGCGGTCGTCGGGATTTTTCTTTATGCGTTCCAATACGTTGGATATCTGGTCGATCGTGCGGCCATCGGACGTGGGCCAGCTGCGCCACTGGTGGCCGTAGACGGGGCCGAGATCGCCGTTTTCATCGGCCCATTCGTCCCAGATGCTGACCTTGTTGTCGTTCAGGTATTTGATGTTGGTATCGCCGCGTAAGAACCAGAGTAGTTCGATGATTATTGAGCGTAAATGGCATTTTTTGGTGGTGACCAGCGGGAAGCCCTCGGACAGGTCAAAGCGCATTTGATGGCCGAAGACGGAGCGGGTTCCGGTGCCTGTCCGGTCGTCTTTGACCGCGCCTTTTTCAAGGACGTGGCGCAGGAGGTCGAGGTATTGTTTCATTATGGTATCCTGATTTTCTGGAATTATAGGGGGATTCGCGGTAAATTCCATCTTTAAGGGGTGAAAAGGTTAAGAATTCCCCGGAAGAGTTGTTGGTGTTTTAGAATTCATATGAATGACGATTTCAGAAAAGTCAGAGATTTTGGCGAGCCGCTGGTGACGATACCGGCTCTCAAGCGTGTGCTGATGGTCGGGGCCGTGAGGGATGTCGACGGGAATCTCTCTGTAACGGACCGCTCATTGCTGCGTTACGGGCTGGAGCCGCTGCGCGAGACGGGATTGCCTGTCGTTTGGGATGAAGAGATCGAAGTCGAGGTTATGAACAAGGCCGATATTTTCGGCGGGCGGGATTTTCTGGCCGAGGAAGGCGTTCAGGCCGATATCGTCATTCTTTGCAACATTCCGCACAAGCTTGACCCGGAGGACTATCAGAGTTCGCATAGAAGCCTTATGGGCTCCTTCGTCATGGGCGTGGAGCAGCTGGGGCATCATGAGTTGAGCTCCCGGCACTGGGATCCCGGCATCTGGGCGCGTAAGATCAAGGATACGGGGGCGAAGGTCGTTATTTCCTATGGTTCGGACTCTATGCCGCTGGAGGAGATCACGCCTCCGGGGTATTTTCATTCGCGTCAACTCAAAACCATGCCGTCTTCGGGGCTTTATTTCATGGACAGCGCGTTCGTCGTTAATCTGCCCTTCAGCCAGTGGGTCAACAGCCATCCCGCGCTGAATAAATTCATCGTCGAGTCGCAATTCAGCGATATGCCGTTCGATGACCTCACCGACCCGGGGCAGACGCGGGAGCATTCGTGAGTTTTTATCTTATTCTTCGTGAATAATAACGGGAAGATTTTTTGCCTCTGGCAGAGGGAAGCGGTACTTCACGCAGGGGCTAAATTCGTGCGTCAGACATTCCAAGCTGCTCATTACCATTAATTGTGATCGACCGTAATTTCCAGTCGGAATTTCCGATTCAGGGGGCAGTATGAAGTTCTCTTCTATTCCAGTCGGTACACTAAAGCTGTTGTTTAAGACAATATAGGCCTTTCCAGGGATGATTAGCAGCGGTGGGCCGTAATTTTGAAGCGATATTTTGTTTTCATCGCTAGCGGAAGTTTTTGTCTTTTGCTGATCGTAATGGATATCAATTTTGCTGCGGAGTTGGTTCCATAAATCGATTTCCTCCCGCGTCGCTTCTCTGATCGCACCCTGGTTCATTAAGGAGCCCAAACCTTGTTCGTTCTCTCTACGCATAAAAAACTCCTGCGGTGAGTTCATTTTAAACGGTTCGAAGACCGTCTTGCTATCCGGGGTTTTTCCGAGGTGAACAATGCCGTCATCGCCGTATTTTATAAGCTGGAAGTCATTAATCGGTCTTTCCAACACCCATTCCGCATAAGCTTTAACGCTGGCGTATTGTGTTTCCTTGTTACTGTTGAATCGGTGAGGCGCACATGGTCCTACCGTTACCGAGGTGCCGGCATGATGGGTCAGAAATACAGGCGTTGTTCCTTTGATGCTTGACAAAATTTGAGGATAGAAACCGCCAACAACTGCTCCGGTCAGTTCTGTTTCCTGTGACAGGAGTATGTTCCAGATCGTAGCGTCATAGCCCCATAGCAGTAAAAGTACGGGCTTGTCAGGGGAGTGGATGTATACGTCGAACTGACCCGTTTTTCTGTTGTCTGTTATTTGCGTATCGACAGGCCTTCCTTTGTATGTGCCTATCGCGAACACTCTGAGATCTTCAGGTAAAGCGATATTCTGGGCCTTAAAAGAACATTTCTTTTTCAGGAGTTCGTTGGTCGGTTTTTTACCTTCAGGCACGTCCGACGGTCCAACCGCATTCAGAAAACTATTGTTTTCATCGATAGAAATTGCACCATCGTGATTTGTGTCAACCTTAGAGAATGCCTTGTTCAGCACGCGTAAAATATCTTCCCGATAAAAAATTTTTCTCCCTTTGTCTTTTTCGTGTATCGCCTTCAATACCCCATAATTACTTTCGAAATCGTCCATGGATTTTTTTTTCAAAACCAGCATTTCTTTTTTTGTAATTACGCCGTCGGAGTCCAGATCAAACGTGAAAATCGATTTCAGACGCCTTTCCTTCTTTTCATCATCCCAGTCACGATAGGACAAAAAGGAGCGAAGTTCGCTTTCTGTAATCTGCTTGTCTCCATTCCCATCGTACATCCGAAGTCGATGGTATTGCTGATATCTCTTCATCCTTATAATCATGGCCTTATGAGCCAGAGTCTGGTCTAAAAATATTGTGGCGTTGTATATGTTTAATCTGCTGAGCTCACCAAAGGCGTAATATGTTAAGTCCTCGATGCTGTGGCTGTTTAAAAGATAAGGGTGAAGCGCTTTGGGTATTGATAGATAATCTTCAGGATCATCCTTTTTCTGCGCAAAACAGTGTCCGTAAAGGAGTGATACAAAGATTACCAATAAAAGGGTCAGATATTTTATGTTCATTCCGGACTCTTCTAAGTTGTAACCTGTTCATACGGTTATCAGTTTAAAAATGCACTTTGACACGTCTTTTTCAAGACAAAAGTCTTTTCCGCCATGGTTGCAGTTTGCGAGAGTCAGCTTGGTTGAACCAAGTTTCACGTTCTGTTATAATCGAAGGTGCCGGTTTTCCGGCTATGACGCTAGACGTTGGTGCGGAATAGACGCAGTGGACCCGGGGGCAGTACCCGGCGGCTCCACCCCTTGAGAGAGGTGCTTTTTCAGGCGCTCTCAGGCGGCGGGGCCGAAACAGGATCGACACGCGCAATAAAGGCATTTGACGGCGTCCGGTATAGTATCCGCCGTTATCGGGCTAAATTTATAAATGCAAACGATAACTTTGCGTTCGTAGCCGCCAACGACAACTCTGTTGTCTCTGGCGAAGGTCGTATGGCTGCCTAATTGGGCAGTAGCGATGCTACACCTGAATTCCTGACCGTCTAACCACGGGCAGGTGGGGCTTTGGGGTCTGCGCCTCGCAACAGAAGCAGACCCCTTTTTTATTGATAAAATCTTCTTTTTCTCTCGCAGAAACGGAGAGGGATTTGAAAAGCGAAAAATTTTATGAAAACCCAGCAATCGAAATCATTCTAACTTTTTTAGCTGCATTATTCTTGTGTGTAAGCTTTTTATTTTTTTGGAGTATTATCGATAACGGTGATTATCGCAAATTAACGGTCGAATTCAGTCAAAATAGATACAGAACAAAAATTAGAATTTGTAACCCAACAGTACGCCCGATTCGCTTTTCCGATAACTTAAATATACATTCCTATGGCAGAACGCCGTGCGGCTTATTTTATGCAGCATTAAAAGAAGATGAGGATTTAAGCACAAATATGTCTTTTATCGCTGACTCGTATCATTGGCCAACCGGAGCGGCGAATTTTGTGTATCAAAAGGAAGACGCAACGCTTTTTCCAGGGGCTTGTTTTAGTAAGGATTTTAGCATCTTAGGGGAGTTATTTTGGGAAGAAAAAAGTCTGAATAATTCAGGAAATGGGAATGATTTAAAATACAAACGGTTAAAAGTTTGGGCTGTTTTATTTCAGAGTGAATGTGGAATGCTTATTCACCCGCATAAGAATTATGAAAGCGACTGGATTGAGATTAGTGATCAGATGCGCGAAGATTATTGGAATGATCCCTATCGTTTGGGCGGTGATTAGAAGCTTTCGTTATAAATGGGTATTTTATGGAACCTTCAGCCCCCGCGCCGTTTTTTTTGCCGCCGTTTTTTACGGTTTTCTGCATTCTGGCGGCGATGTCGATGGTGGTCGCGCCGATCGTTTGGATTCGGAAGTGTTATTCGGAGGTGCCCCCCACACATGATCTGGGGCGGGAGGTGCTGGTGATGCAGTTCCGTACGCTGGCCATCGTTCTGGTTCTGTCGTTTCTGATCAATCTGTGGCGGCTGGTCGAAGGGGCGCCCAAGGCCAGCGTTAACGGCTTGCTGCCTGAGCTTTTGCTGCTGGCGTTCATGGCGTGGCGGTTTCTGGTGCATACGAAAGGCACAGGCTTGCCGAAAGCGCTGAGGCTGCGGGCGGAGGCACGGCGGGTCTTGCGGCAGTTTTTGTTCTGCCTAGCCGGGTGGGCGGCGACGTTCGGGGTTGGGGCGCTTGTGTACCAAGGGTTTCTGCTGGTGACGAAAAACGACGAGGTTTCCGTTACGGCGGCGGGTTTTGCCGCCGGGATTTTCTGGGTCGTGGCGGTTACGGTTGCCTATTATCTCAAGAGGCCGCCCGTTGAGAGGCTTCCTGAACAGATGAGGCGGGTTAAATCGTATGATTTGCTCTGGCCGATTATGCTGGCTTATATCCTTTTGCTGGCGCCGATGACGATGCAGGAAATCGGCAATTCCGAGAAGTTTCATGAGATGATGCATTCCAAGCGGCCGCCACGAAAGATTTAAGCTCTCCTGCTTTTTCCACAGGGCAATCGGGCGTTTACTTGCGGGCGCTGGATTTAGGCTTTTCGATATGCGATTGATAGGGGGTGAAGTTCGACTTGATTTCCACCCCCTTAATCTGCAACACATAAGACATGACCGACGACGATAATTTTCTTCGTTATGACAAGATGGTTGAATCCGCGTTGCGCGGCGTCGTCCGGCAATCGCTGGAAGAAGTGGTGCAGCAGGGTTTGAAGGGTGAGCATCATTTCTACATTACCTTCATGACCGAATATCCCGGTGTGCGAATTCCTGAATATCTGCGCGACCGCTATCCGGGCGAGATGACCATCGTTCTGCAGTACCAGTTCACCGATCTGCGCGTGGATCGGGAGAAGGTTGAGGTTACGCTGTCTTTCAACAATGTGCCGGAGCGGCTTGTCGTGCCCTTGTCGGCGATCAGTATTTTCGCGGACCCTTCCGTTAATTTTGCGCTGCAGTTCCAGCCGCTCAGCGAGAGCATCGATGAGGATGAGTTGCTCAAGGAACTGGCGGAAACCGAGGATCCTGATGGGTCGGGCGGCGGCAAGAAGGCCAAGGCCGAGAAGAAGGGCGAAGTTGTTTCGCTTGACCAGTTCCGCAAGAAGTAGCATTTTCCCCCGATGACATGGGAGTCCACGATTTCCCCGCAGGAAGGACCGTACAAGGTTCTGATGAGGCGGGGTGTTTTCAGCGATCCGGCGCGGGACGGGCGCGAGGTTCCCTTCAAGTTTTATGCGCCTTCCGAGCATAATCTTTCCTCCTATCCGCTGGTGGTCTGGTCGCATGGATTCGGGGGCAACGCCGACGGTGCCGGGTTTATCTCCCGCTATCTGGCGTCTTACGGGTATGCGGTCGCGCACCTGACCCACCGAGGGACGGACAGCAGCCTGTGGGAGGGGAAGCCGGGGCATCCGTGGGATATTCTGCGGGAGGTGCGGGTGCGGCGGGAGACGACGTTCGACCGGATGCGGGACGTGCCGTTTTTCCTGGACCGTTTGCAGGAATGGGCCGCGGAGCAGCCGGAGATTTCCCCGTTTATCGATTTTTCGCGGATCGGGATGTCGGGGCACTCCTTCGGGGCGATGACCACGCAGGCCATGGCGGGGATGCCCTTGCCGGACCGGGAGGGAAAGCTGCTGGATTTCAGCGATCCGCGTTTTCGGGCCGGGATTCTCTATAGCCCTGTGCCGATTGCGCATCTTTCGGATTTGCCGCCCGCCGAGCTTTACGGGCCGATGAATCTTCCGTTGTTTCATATGACGGGAACGGACGATGCCTCACCGCTGGAGCCGATCGGGTACGAGCATCGGCTGGTGGTTCATGACCATGCCGGACATCCCGAGCAGTATCTGAAGGTTCTTCAGGACGGGGACCATATGGTTTATAACGGGACGCGGGGCAAGCTCACCGTCAACCCCAAGCGTGAGGAACACGAGCGGATCATCAAGGTGGCGTCGCTGGCGTTCTGGGAGGCTTATCTCAAGGATGACGCGGCGGCGAGGGCATGGCTTGATAGGCTGTATGCCGTGCGGGGGCGATGATGGAGAATGCCGTCGATATTCAAGCTTTGAACAAAACCTACAAGGCGTCGGGGCGCAGGCCGGAGACTCTGGCGCTGCGCGATGTGACCCTGCAGATTCCGCGCGGGTCGATCTTCGGTTTGCTGGGGCCGAACGGGGCGGGGAAATCCACGATCATCAATATCATGGCGGGGTTGGTGCTGAAGACCTCCGGCAGCGTGAAAATCTGGGGTTTCGATATCGACGTGAACGAGCGGAACGCGAAGGTCTCTATCGGGGTCGTGCCGCAGGAAATCAATTACGATGCGTTCTTCACGCCGCTGGAGACTCTGGAATTGCAAGGCGGGTTGTACGGGGTTCCGAAAAGTCAGCGGCGGTCGATGGAGATTCTAGAGACCGTCGGGCTGGCGGATAAGGCGAATGCGTTCGTGCGGTCGCTGTCGGGCGGGATGAAGCGCAGGCTTTTGATGGCGAAGGCGATGGTGCATTCGCCGCCGATCCTTGTGCTGGACGAGCCGACAGCGGGGGTGGATATCGAGTTGCGGCAGCAGCTCTGGGCGACGGTCAAGACGCTTAACGCGCAGGGCGTGACGATCCTTCTGACCACGCATTATCTTGAGGAGGCGCAGCAGCTTTGCGACCGGATTGCGATTATCAATCACGGGCAGGTCGTGGCGTGCGAGGAGACGCCGAAGCTGCTGGCGCATATCGACAACAAGGAAATCCTGTTCCGGCTGGACCGTGATCTGAGCGAGGTTCCGGGCTCTCTTTCCGGGTATGCAACGGAGATCAGAAATCACCGAGTTCTGGCGATCCGTTACAGTCCCGTTGAGGAAAAAGTCGGGGCGATGATCGAAAAAATTTCTCAGGCGGGATACCGAATCGAGGATATTTCGACCGAAGAAAGCGATCTTGAGGATGTGTTCCTGCAGCTTACGTCCTCTAAGTAAAGAATAATCCCGATCCGTTTGATCTTTTTGCCTGTTTGTGGTTGACTGTTTGCCAACCCCAGCGACAATTTTGAAGGAGAGGATATCATGCCGAAGGTTAAGGATATTATGACGAAAGGCTGCGAGTGGATTGCGCCGGATGCGCCGATCAAGCAGGCTGCGAAAATCATGAAGAACAAGGATATCGGCTTCCTGCCCGTGGGCGAGAATGACCGGATGATCGGGATGATCACCGACCGGGATATCGTCATCCGCGCCGTGGCCGCCGGGAAAGACCCCGCGAAGGCGCAGGTGCGGGACGTGATGACCGCAAAGACGTTCTATTGTTTCGACGATCAGGATGTCGAGGAGATTTGCAATAATCTGGGCGAAATCAAGGTTCGGCGTCTTCCCGTCGTCAACCGCGACAAGCGCCTTGTCGGTGTCATTTCGGTGGGCGATCTGGCGCAGGCGGCGAGCCGCGCCAATATCGGCCAGACGGAGCAGCAGATTACGGCCTGTGTTCTTGATCGGAAGAAGAAAAAGGCCGCTTAACGCACGGCTTTCCTAGGGACGTGCAAAAAAGAGGCGTCCGGCAAGAATCTTGCCGGATGCTTTTTTTATTGCCTGCGTTATATTCGGAGTGATCCAACGAACAGACAGTTTAACAGACAGGGGTTTTTATGAGAGCGGCAGGGTTTTTTCTCGCGGTTTTGGTTCTTTCCGGGTGTACGACGACGGAGGGCGGGCAGGAGGGCGGCTCGTTCGGTCAAAAAATGCAAAACTCGCTGAATAATTTCGGCAAGGGGATCGAGACCAGCGTCAACGCGAATATCACAGGCGAGGATATTGTGCGCGGGCGAATCCTGATCCGCAGTCCGATTTACGGGTATTTCACCTGCTTCAAGGATATCGAGAACGGTTATGTCAGCCGTTACCCGATCGACAATCCGGCGCAGGCGGAGGGGACGCCCGGCATGATTGTGACCCGCGACGGCTATGTGGGGAACGGCGTGTGCGCCGAATGGGAGAAGAAAGGTCTTCTGGTCATGAATACATCCCAGGGTCAGGCGCGGCAGGATCAGGCGGCTTATGGCGATGATTGCGGGGGGATCTTTGACGGGCTGAAGCCGGGGGACCGGGCTATGGCCTGCGATGCCCATAAGACCAATCAGGTTCTCGGGGATGTCTATTTCCCCAAACAGCAGAGCAACGCCGCGCAGGTACAACAGATCAACGCCAATGCCTCGGCGGGGTTTGCCGATATTCAGGCGCAGGTTGAAAGAGACAAGCAGGCCGCGCAGGCGCAGCTTAAAGCGGCGCAGTAGTGTCCACTCAATCCTTGTTTTTTGGCCTGCAAACGATGCTTTTTTGCGCTTCCGCTTCTCAAATACTTTAAGTATTCTGCGATGCGGTTCTCAAAAAGCATCATTTTCGGCGCAAAAACCTGCGATTGAGCGTACACACTTCCTTATATTGTTCTGGCTTATATTGTTCTGGTTTTTCGGGGGGTTTTCCCTTATAAAAACGCCATGTGCGCTCGTAGCTCAGTGGATAGAGCGTTGCCCTCCGGAGGCAAAGGTCGCAGGTTCGAATCCTGCCGAGCGCGCCAGTTATTATAATACAAATTTTATTTCTCCAAAAAACTTTGTGTGGGGAAGCAGTGGTGATTGAAGAAGCTTTGTTGGAAAAGTTGCTGATTGCCAATCCTGATTTCGAGGCTATCGAGAAATCCCTTGACGTATTCTGTCCATTTGAGGCTGTGGGAATGGTACGGCAAGAGGTTCGGCATGGACATTTCCTTGCATACTGCCTTGATCCTTATAGGCCGCATGGATTTGGCTCTGAGTGCCTACGTGCGTTGATGCGTGCAGTCGCTCGTGTGCAGGGGGGCGTAGCCGAAGGCGGCATCACACCTCTTGATGTCCACCTCATGGATTTTGAGAAAGCGCAGATACGCCGGGAATGGCATCGCATAGATTTGCTTGCAATCGTTAACGAGATAAAGCTTATCGTGGCTATTGAACTGAAGATCGACTCCGGGGAGCATAGCGGTCAGTTGCGACGCTACCGCGAAGTTGTTAAGGAGCAATGGCCTGAAGCAAATGGTTGGAGGCATCTTTTTATCTTCCTCACCAAGGATGGCGACGATGCCAGCGATGAAGACGGGATAGGCTGGATCACTCTTAATTTGGATGCGGTGGCGCAGGAACTGGACGGCGTTGTTCAGAAGCAGATGGGTGCTTCTGATGCGCGTCTTCTGCTCTCTGCTTATTTGGCAATGTTACGGAGGCATCATTTGAAAGACGAAAATTTGGAAGAACTGGCGGAAAAACTTTGGAGCCAGCATAGTGAAGCGCTTAAATTTCTGATGAAACATCAGCCAGACGATGTTGGTGGTCTGTTTGGACAGCTTTATAAAGAACGAGAGAAAATTGCCGCAAAGATGGCGGAGGCATCAGATTTGCGGGTTGTTTGCGACATTAGCTCGGCTACACTTATGTCCTTCGCTGTCGAGGAATGGGACAGCCTACCTGACTTTCAAAGCGTCGAGGATTGGAGAAGCAATAGGCTTATGCTCCTTGAATTTGAACTCGACCGCAAGAGGGCGCGTCTAAGAATGCGCTTTGTACTCGGGCCGGGAAGACAGGATGTTCGGCAGCTTTACTATAATACACTGATTGAAGGCGGTGTGCCGTTGAGCAAAAGGAAAAAGATCACGGAGAAATATACGCGACTCGAGAGCAAAAGTTTCCCGATTGACGGTGATGAGGGTCAGGACGACTCACAGGAGGCTTTTGAAAAGGTCGTTAAGCAGATTGAGAAATACGCCAAGGAGACCATCCCTGTCTTTGACAAGGCACTTTCGGCCTTGAAGAAGTAACGACACCCCATCCCCGGATCCTTGCTACGTCAGCTTTTATCCTATAGCCTCATATCATATTTCCATTTTATCGGGGGCCGTGGTCATGAGCTTTTTCGTTCGCCGCAGTTTGCTTTGTTTTGCCGTCACGTTGGTATTTGCGCCGGGCGTTGTGAGGGCGGAGGATCTTCCGGTGGAAAGCGCGATTAAATCCGCCGTGGTTTACAGCGACCGGGCGACCGTTACACGCGCGGCGAAAATCGAAATTCCGGCGGGGGCGCATAACCTTGTCTTCAAGGGTCTTCCCATAGGGCTTTTCACCAACTCCCTGCGGGTCAGCGGAAATTCCGAGGCGAACGTCGTTTTCGGCGCTCTTACGCATAAGCGTGATACGTCCGAGGAATTCACGGTTCCGCGTGTGCAGGAACTCAGCGACCTTCTGTTGCAGGAAAAGGCCGCGATCAAAGCCTATGAGGCCGAAAAGGCGGCGCTGACGGAGGCCAACGAATTTCTTAAAACATGGGCGCGGCAGGTCTTTTTCGGGCAGGGGCAAAACCCCGATGCGATGGCGCTTAATTATAATACCTGGGTCACCGCTTCGGACGGGCTGTCTGCCAAGATTCTGGACAATCTCAAGGCCGGACTGGCCGTAGAAGCAAAAATACTGGATTCAAACAATAAAATCGCCAAGATCAATGCGGATTTACGCCAAGTTCGCGGCGGGAACAAGCAAAGCCATACGGTCACCGTTCCTTTCGAAGCCGATCAAAAGACGATGCTGAACGTCGTTCTCAGCTATCAAGTTTCGAATGTCGGCTGGGCGCCGATTTATGATGCACGGCTCGATATGACATCGAAAAAACTGGACTTCATTCATTACGGGTCGGTCTGGCAGAATAGCGGCGAAGACTGGCAGGATATCGCTCTGACGCTGTCCACGGCGCAGCCGGGACAGGGTGCGGCGCTGCCGGAAACAACCTCCGTGTGGTTATCTGTTTATAAGCCTCCCGCCCCCGGCGCGGGGGAGGCCTCCCCATCATACATTGAGGCTGTCGAAGACGCAGAGGAAGCTGCCTTTGAGAAAGCTGTCCGGGAGGGCAACAGTACCATGCCCGTCCCAGTGGAGACCCCTACGGACCGTTTGCAGTTGCCGGAAGAAGGTGGCGGTGGTGAAGACCCTCTACACCGATGGAGACGCCTGCAGGAGGAGCGTGTTTTGAGGGATGTGACGCCCGCTCCGGTGGTTTCACAGATCAATACCGGCGGTTTTGTCGGTGAATATAAGGTGACCGGTCCGGCCACCGTCAAATCAGACGGGACGCAGGCCAAGCTTTCCATCGGGGAAGTGAGCGCCGAGCCGGATCTTTTCGTCCAGATCAAGCCGCAAATCACCACCGAGGCTTATATCGTGGCTAAAATCAAGCTAAAGGGCGAGACGCCGATCCTGCCGGGGCCGGTGAATCTTTTCCGAGACGGCGCGTTCATCGGCCAAAGCTACATACACGACCTGATCCGGCCCGGTGAGGAAGGTAAAGTGTTTTTCGGGGTTGATGACGGCGTGACGGTCAAAAGGAATATGCTCAAGGACCAGACGGCAGAAACAGGACTGATCGCCAAGTCCAGCGTGACGGAGAAGGATTTCTCGACGGTTATCAAGAACCTTAATAAATATCCGGTTCGATACGAAGTGGTGGAGGTCATTCCTTCGTCGAAGGACGAACGGGTCGTCGTGGACATCCTGAACGATAAGACCACAGCGGGTTACGAGAAGGATATCGATCAAGTGCAGGGGGCGACGCGCTGGTCCGGCACCCTGGAGCCGCAGCAGGAGACGACCGTCAATTTCGGCTGGGCCGTGAGCTGGCCGAAGGAAGAGTCGTTGATCTGGCAGGAGCGTTAATTTTAAAAGCCGATGACCTTATTTTATTTCTTTTTCGCCGGTTGGCTGTTGGGTTTTGTCGGTGTGGGGCTTGGTTTATCCTTCAGCGACATCAGGCCGCCGAAAATATGGAGGTGGCCGGGGGTCAACACATAGGCCGAATCTTCGCTCATGACCGGGGGGACTGTGGCGCCCGGTTCTAATGTGCTGCGGGCTATTTCCTTGCCGTCGTGTGCCCTGCGTAACGAGAAAACCCCATCATGGGACACTGCGGCAATTATCGGGTTGCTCAAGGGGAAAAAAAGGCTTGGACCGCTGCGCGTTTCCTTGCCGACCTCGGCTCTCCAGAGTTCCTTTCCGTCGTAAATGTTGAGCGCGATCAAGAAGCCGCTCCGCGTTGTGAATACCACTAGCTTTTCCCTGGAGGAATAGAGCAGGGAGGGCAGGGTATCCGGCGGGACTTCGGCTCTCCATCTCATCTTGCCGTTGTGTATCATCATCTGAATCCATGCTTTTTGGGGATCGGCGTCTTCGGTGGGTCTGTGTTGCATCGTCAATATCAGCAGTGCATCGGTTTTCTCGTCGATGGCGATCAGGTCCATTGGTTCGCCCTCAAGGAAAGTATGCCAGTATTCACGGCTGTTGTAGGTTACAAGGGCTCTTAGCGCCGTTTTTCCCGGAAGGTCGGACCTGTTTGAAAGAATGAATGCCTTTTTATTAAAAAACACCGTCTCAGAGACCAGCGGTCCTAATTCGGTTTTCCAATGCTTCTCGCCGGAGGCGTAATGAAGAGCAAGGGCGGCGCCTGTTGTGGTGCCGATGAGCAGCAACCCGATACTTTTATTCGCAGAGGGGTTAGTTTTGGCTCCGCCCAGAAGAGAGACCATCCATAGAACTTTTCCTGTTTGGGCCTCGATGCAATAGAAGTTTGACGAACCTGAGCGGTTCTCCTTTTCTCCCGCGAACAGCTTGCCGTCTACTGCGCTGAGGCCCAAAACCGATAGAGGGTTTTTTATTGGCAGCGTCCAGACCGGTTCGCCGCTGGTGCGCGACAGGGCGCGCACGACCGAATCTTCGGTTCCAAAAATCAGCAGATCCTTCCAGAGGACGGGCGGTGCGGAAGCCGCTGAGGGCAGGCTTATTTTTTTTATCTCTGTAAATTTCTTCTGTCCCTGCAAGGATAATGATTGAGAGGGTGTCCCGTATTCTCTGGGCAAAGGGAAGTCCAATCTAGGAATTGTCAAGATGCCTTCTTCTTGCAGAGGGTCCTTGAAACTGTTTATAGCGATGCCCAAGCTAAACAGAAAGCAAGCCACAGACATAACAAGCATCCTTGCTCGAGTTGGAATCTGCAGATAATGGGCGGTCAGGCCAAAAAATCCTAAAATGAATCCAAAAAGGATGAGCAGAGACAACAAAATGAAGGAGGCATTCATTCGTCCATCATAACCGTTTTATGTAGCGAATTCTCTCTTAAATGTTCAGTGATACGGTAACGGTATCGAAGCTTAATGTCAGATTTTTGTATGGGTTATTTTTTTTTCTTCGGACTCGGAGAGCTGATCGGTTTTACAGTTGCCTCGTTTGTGTAAAGCATCCTCAGCGCGTCTTCTCTTGAGGGCTCTGGGAGTTTCAGAAGCTCCGACAAAAGCGTGTATCTTAAAAAGCAGAATCGCCGGGGACTATATTTGTTTTTACCCAATAGTTTCTTATAATGGGCGTTCTCAGATACAGACGACACTGCCGCCTTTTTTGCCAAACGCAGCAAGTTTTCGGCTTCGCCGAGTTTGGATTTGTATGTTTCGGGTTTGGTTTGCGCCGAAAACAAAACATCGTTTACGGCCTGAAAAAAGCCGATCTGCCAAGGCGTGTCCTTGTGAAAATACAGATTCAAAATCTGATTGTAGTCGATTCCTACAAACTCTCTGGCATCTGCGAAAACAAGGCAAAATTTTGTATCCGCACCCGATGGGCTCGAGTAAAAGCCTTTCAGCACACCCATACTTTCCCGGGCGAATTTTTCGAGTGCTTGTCCAGAGGCTTTGGGCAGAGCTGTGGGCAGCTCCGTGTTCATAACAGGTATAATTTTATATTTCAGGTCTGTTTCCGCTTTTAAAAGTCCATCACTAAAGAAGGATGCAATAAAGCTATCCTGAAGCTGCTTTTGTAGCGCGGGATTACGCATATATAATTGGGTTGCCGCCTGATAGTAGACGCTGTCCTCGGCCGGGTTAAAATGGAAGTGCGAAACAAACTCATCAAATTCTTTTTTATCCCCGTTAGCGTTTTCCCACATTTCCAGTGTGAGAGCGCCCTTAAAAGCGTTTAAATTTTCTAAGCTTATATTTTCCGGTGTGGCGCTGGATCCCAGTTCCTTGGGAAATCGCGTTTCCGCCAGTTTTTTAAAGAAATCGTATATCAGGTTGTTAATGGTTTTAGCTTTCGTCAGGTAGAGGTATCCTGTTTTTTTTGCTGTTTCAACGAATTCGCTCTCGTAGTGTTTTAGAACCATATCCCGAAAAACCGGGGCCATGTCGGTAGCTGAGGAGACTTTTTGGGGAATTTGATTGTATTCGTGTTTTAAGAAGTCTGCCAGTTCGTCAAATTTTTGTGCCCAGACCTGACGCTTTTCCATTTCGTTCATAATCAGTTTTAACGACAGGGCATTAATTTTTTCCGGGGTGAATTGATCAATTTGCTGGTGCACTGCTCTGAGCTTTGATGTTTCGCTCTCAATGGATTTCCATATTTCTTGTGTGCTCGTGAGAACCTCCTGGCGGATTACCTTGATTTTTTCCAGATTGGGGTTTGGACCGCTTGACCCAAAGAAGGCGTGAGCTGCCGTAGCAAAGAAGGCTATAGCCAGAAATAAAAAATTCAGGAGTTTGGTTTTCATGACAGTGTATTCCTCAATTTTTCCTTTGTTGTCTTCTATTATCGCAGTTCTCATTTTTTTGAGAAAATTTTTTCTAGGCGCTTACCGGGATAGAAAATTTTTTTAAGGCATCCTTTTGGGTGCTGCCCATTTTCTTCTCATCAAACCCTTCGATCAACTCGTTAAAAACGCGGTACCAGTTGATTTCCGCCTTCAGGTGGAGGAAGACGGAGCCGAGGCCCAGAGCGGCGCGGTCCATGAAGACGAATTCGCGAGGCACCTTCACGCCGCCGACTTCGCGGAGTTTTTTATGGACGATTTCCGCCGTTTCGCGGCCATAGACGCCGTTTGAGACTTCGCCGATGGGCCTGATTTTATCCTCCATCACCGGACCGTAGAGGAAATTGGCCCAAATGTTCAGGGTTTCGATCTGGTCCTTGGTCAGGCCGGTGAAGCCCCAAGTCTCGTAGGCATGGACGGCGAGGTCGTTGTCGTTTGTCATCAAGGCTTTATAGAGGTTGATGACGCCGCCGACGAATTTGGTCGGGAAGACGCGGATGCAGCCGAAATCCAGCAGGTTGATCGCGAGGTCTTTGCGGACGGTGTAATTGCCCAGATGCGGGTCGCCGTGGATGACGCCGTAATTATAGAGCGGGACATACCAGGCGCGGAACATATTGAGGGCGATGGCGTTGCGGGTTTTTGTGCTTGCGTCCTTGAAGTTCAGGATTTTTTCACCCTCCAGCCAGGTGCTGGTCAGGAGGCGGGCGGTTGAGAGTTCCTCCACGACTTCGGGGACGTGGACGTTTTTCTCATCGCGGAGCATATGACCATAAAGGCGGCAGTGGCGGGCTTCGAGGTGGTAGTCCAGTTCCTCCCGCAAGCGGTCGGAGAGTTCCTGATGGATGTGGGTTGTCTGGATGGCTTTATCATAGCGCTCGTATATGGAAAATATTATCCTGAGCTGGTTCAAGTCGGCGTCGATCGCCGATTGCATATCGGGGTATTGCAGCTTGCAGGCGAGCAGGCGGCTATCATGTGCGACGGCCTTGTGGACCTGCCCCAGACTGGCCGCGGCGGCGGCTTCCTTTTCGAAGGATTTGAATTTTTTTTCCCAGTCCGGGCCCAGTTCGGCCTTCATACGGCGGCGGACGAACAGCCAGCCCATCGGCGGGGCGTTGGACTGGAGCTGCTGGAAGGTCTGGGCGTATTCCGGAGGCAGGGCTTCGGGGATGGTGGCCAAAATCTGGCCTACCTTCATGAGCGGACCCTTGAGATTGCCCAGAGATTCCACCAGTTTCTGGGCGTGTTCTTCGCGCTCAATTTTGATTCCCAGGTATTTTTCGCCGGCCAGACGGGCCGCGAGACCCGCCATCGTGCCGGAAACGCGCCCGTAGCGCGCCAGACGACCGCCGAGCGTGTTCTTTTCCAGATTGTCGCCCTGTTTGCCCATGGCCCTAAAATTGGGGTTTCCGCCGGAAAAGTCGAGTCCTTTTTTCTTGCTAAAATCGTGCTATGCTTAATTTTTTGATTAACTGTTGTCAGGGATTTTATCCTACTAGACAGGCTTTATTAAATTATGTTGAAATCAAGGTTGTGCATATGAACGGTACAGGTGCTTTGTGCTATGAAAAAAAAACGTCCCGGAAGGTTTTATCTGTATTTCTTTGCGCTTTTGCCATGTTTTTTATTCATATCTTCCCCAGCCTATTCCGATAGCTGGTTGGAGTTTTTTTTTCCATCATTGAAGGAAAAAAGACCTGATCCCTCTGAGACTCTGCAAGCGCCTTTTGCCGACGGCGATCAGGTTATTACTGCTCCTAGCGTAGAAGGCGTTCTTGGCGAGAATTCCACCCCACTTCATATCCGGCACCGTCCCAGCGCTGATATTGCTGATTGGGTTGAGGATACTTTACCTGATCTTATGTCGTATAGCAGTGCAAAGTACAAAGAAGAATATAAGTTTAAGGTTCTTAACTTAAGCAAGACCGCAAAGGCGGATTATCTAAAATTTCTTCAGGATGCTAATTTTCTAAAAACCCTTGATACGGGACAGTATGATATCAAAGCTTTTGCGGAGGAGATTCCTATTATCCTTAACGAGGGAGACGTCGAAGGGCGTTATCGTTGGCTGTACAAAGTCAGAATGATGGTTACTTATGTCACGAAGGGGGCTAAGGATTACAAAATTGTTCAGGATAGCGATGCGATTACGCAAAGTATGTTTGTGACTGTTCAGGTGGGGCGGGTTAAAACCAAAGATCTTCCCAAGTATCCCGAAGGGGTAACTAATGAACACAGTGTTTTGATCGAGTCCTTTAATGTAAAGATTATTGAAAATAAGAAAAAATAAAGGTTTTGGTTTTTCTTGTTGAAATCTTTTTTAAGTCACTCGCTATTTTTCTTAAACAGTCCTTAGAATTCTGTTCCTTTTAGCTTGTATTTATCAGGAGTGTTGTTATGGCCGAAAGCGCAAAAAATATCGCCGTTGACGAGGATTTCGAGGAAGAGGAGTCCGCAACCGCGCACGTCACCAAGAAGAAAGTCGCGAACAAGAATGATGTGTCGCAGGGCGATGTCGCCGGGATCGGAGCGCAGAGGTTGCAATCCTTTATCGACCGTCTGGAGCGGCTGGAGGCGGAAAAGGCCGCTTTGGCCGAGGATATCAAGGAGATCTATGCCGAGGCGAAAGGTGTGGGGTTCGATGTGAAGACGATTCGCAAGATTATCTCCCTTCGCAAGGTCGATGAGCAAAAGCGCCGGGAATCGGATGAATTGCTGGAGCTTTATAAGTCCGCGATCGGGATGGTTTAGGAGTTTTTATCCCTTATTCAGAAACCCGCTCAAGCAGCGGGTTTTTTGTTTTAACGCTTCGATTTTGGAGATTTCTCAGGGGCGTCTCTTCCGGTACAATTATGTCATGACCGAGCAAGAGGCGCGAGAGCTTGTGCTGCGTGTGTTCGCGGAACACCGCGATGTTCCCGACCAGTGGTTCGAGGAGGAGCGGTTTCTCGACTTCCTGACTGATGGCGGGCGCAGCCTTGAGCGTCTGCGGAACAGTTTTTCGGGCTTGCGGAAGGTGAACCGTTTTTATGATTCGCTGCAACTTGAGGCCGGGGTTTGTTTTGCGGCTGGTGCGGAGGAAAAGAATTGGAGCGTCCGCAAGCTGGCCCAACACCTCGTTGAAAAAAAACAAAATCCGGCGGCGCAGAAGACTCTGGTCCGCAAGCGCTATGAGCGGGCGCGGCGGGATCTGTGGTTTGCCCCGTTCGGGTTTGCGCTGTTTCCCGTGGGGCCGCTGGTCGTTGTGCTTTCGATGTTTCTGGGGCCGTTCGGGCTGGCTTGGGCCGCGCTGATGTTCGGGGCGGCTGCTTTGGCGGGTGTATTTGAGCTTTGCCGGCGGCGGGCTGGGTTTTATCGCAGGCTTAAAGAGAACATTGAAGCGTAAGGCTTCTACGCCCCTTTTCTTTTAGTCTTCTTTTACTCGGCCAGCTTCGCGTGCGTCCCATCGCAGAAGGGTTTTTTGCCGGAGTGTTTGCACTGGCAGAGCCAGGCCTTGCCGGTTTTTTCGGCGGCGAATTTGAGAGGCTCGAAGCTGGTTCCCGTATGTGAGCCGTCGCAGAAGGGCTGTTTCTTTGATTTTCCGCACATACAGAACCAGTAGTTCTTGCCTTCCTGTAGCTCCAGTACGGCGGGTTCGCGGGCGGCGATGACGGGTTTTTCGGACATTCGGTTCTTCCTTTTTTCTAAGAGTTTAGAGGTTTTTGCGTTTGGCGATCAGGCTGTCCACCACCGAGGGGTCGGCGAGGGTGGAGGTGTCGCCCAGATTGGCGTAATCGTCGGCGGCGATCTTGCGGAGGATGCGGCGCATGATCTTGCCGGAGCGGGTCTTGGGCAGGCCGTCGGTCAGCAGGATAATGTCCGGTGAGGCGATGGGGCCGATGACGCGGCGGACGGTTGCGTTGATTTCGGCTTTAATTTCCTCTCCGGCTTGTGTTCCCTCCACGAGGATGACGTAGGCGAATATGCCCTGGCCCTTGATGTCGTGGGGGTAGCCGACCACGGCGCTTTCCGCGACCTTTGGGTGTTCGTTGATGGCGCTTTCGATTTCGGCCGTGCCCATGCGGTGGCCGGAGACGTTCAGGACGTCATCGATGCGGCCGGTGATCCAGTAATCGCCGTCCTTATCCCGCCGTGCGCCGTCGCCCGTGAAGTACATTCCGGGGTATGTGGAAAAGTAGGTTTCCTCGAAGCGCTTATAATCGCCGAAGACGGTCCGCATCTGACCGGGCCATGAATCGGCGATGCAGAGGGCGCCTTCGGCCTCTCCGTCCAGAGTTTTCCCCTGAGCATCCACAAGTACAGGCACAATCCCGAAGAAGGGTTTGGTTGCTGAGCTGGGCTTGAGATTGAAGCTGACGAGAGGAGTCAGTAGGTGGCCGCCGGTTTCGGTCTGCCACCATGTGTCGATGATCGGGCAACGTTTGTCGCCCACGACGTTGTAATACCAGAGCCAGGCCTCGTGGTTGATCGGTTCGCCGACCGTGCCGAGGACGCGCAGGGATTTGCGGCTTGTTTTCTTTACAGGATCATCGCCGTGATAGAGCAGGGCGCGAATCGCCGTGGGGGCGGTGTAGAAGATATTCACCTTGTGCTTATCCACGACCTGCCAGAGGCGGGAATTGTCCGGGTAGTTGGGGACGCCCTCGAAGACCAGCGTGGTTGCGCCGTTGGCCAAGGGGCCATAGACGATGTAGGAGTGGCCCGTAACCCAGCCGACATCGGCGGTACACCAGTAAATCTCGCCGGGGTGGACATCAAAAACCATTTCATGGGTCATGGCGGTGAATACGAGATAGCCGCCTGTGGTGTGGAGAACGCCCTTGGGCTTTCCGGTCGAGCCGGAGGTGTAGAGGATGAAGAGGGGATCCTCGGCGTTCATTTCCTCGCAGGGGCAATCGGGTTTTTGTTTGTCCACGAGGTCATGCCACCAGACATCGCGCTTTTCCTCCCAACCGATCTTTCCGCCCGTCAGTCTGTAGGTCAAAACGGTGTGTACGTGCGGCAGGGATTTGAGGGCTGCATCGACATTGGCCTTGAGCGGGATGGTCTTGTTGCCGCGTCTTCCCTCGTCGGCGGTGATGACGATATCGGATTTGCAATCCTCGATCCGGCCCTTGAGCGATTCGGGCGAGAAGCCGCCGAAGACCACGGAATGGATCGCACCGATGCGGGCGCAGGCGAGCATGGCGTACACGGCCTGGGGGATCATGGGCATATAGATCGTGACGCGGTCGCCCTTTTTCACGCCGCGGGCTTTGAGGGCGTTCGCCAGTCTGCAGACTTCGTCCTTGAGTTCTGAGTAGGTGATTTTTTTGTCTTCCGCCGGGTCGTTACCCTCCCAGATGATGGCGTTCTGGTTGGCTTTCGCGGGCAGGTGGCGGTCCACGCAGTTGTAGCAGGCGTTGAGTATCCCATCCTCATACCATTTGATGGAGACAGGGGGATTAAAGCTGGTGTTCTTGATTATTGTCGGTGCTTTGAACCAGTCCAGACGCTGCGCCATTTCGCCCCAGAAGCTGTCGGGATCGGCGAGGGAGCGTTTATACATTTCCTGATATTTTTCGGGCGAGATCAGCGCGTTTTTAAGCGTTTCCGCAGAAGGTTTGAAGATTTCATGAGACATTTTTTTAGCCTTTTCCTACCGTCTATACGCCGCCCAGTGTGCAGATGGTTTTCCATTCCTCCGGCGTTACCGGGGAGACGGAAAGGCGAGACTGTTTGATGATCGGCATATTCTGCAGTTTCGGGTGCGTTTTGATCTGGGCCAGAGTCACCGGGTGGGGAAGCGGCTTGACGGCCTTGACATCGACCATGCCAAAACGCCCCGTTTCATCGGTGGGGTCGGGGTAGTAGAGTTTGACGATCTCAATAATGCCGACGATCCGCTTTTCTTCGGTGGAGTGATAGAAGAAGGCGAGATCGCCCAGTTGCATGGCTTTCATATTATTTGCGGCCTGATGATTGCGGATGCCGTTCCAGCATTCGGTCTTTTTCCTGACCTGCTGCTCCCAGCTCCAGGTGGAGGGTTCCGATTTCATCAGCCAGTAGGCCATAAGTTTTCCCTGTTGTTTATTCGTTTCCGAAGGGACGATTCAACATGTCTTTGAGGGCATCGTCAAGCTTGCGGCCCTCGTTCAGGCATTGATTGACGGATTTTGTAACGGGCATTTCTCTATTGTGGCGGGCGGCGAGGCTCAGGGCGGCCTGTGCGGTGTGTACGCCTTCGGTGACAGCGTGCGATTTTTTCTGGATGTCTTCGAGATTTTTTCCCTGTCCGAGGGCTACGCCCAGAGAGAAGTTGCGCGATTGAGTCGAGGAGCAGGTGAGCATTAAATCGCCCATGCCGGAGAGGCCGAGAAAGGTTTCGGTGCGGGCGCCCATCGCCGTGCCGAGGCGGACGATCTCCGCCATGCCGCGTGTGACGAGGCTGGCGCGGGTGCTTTCGCCGAAGCCCAGACCTTGCGCGATGCCGCAGGCTATGGCGATGACGTTTTTAAGGGCTCCCGCGATCTGTACGCCTGTCAGGTCATCCGTGATGTAGGGGCGGAAGTAGGGGGAGCCGATCGTGGATTGAATTTTTTTGGCCAAAATATTGTCCAAACAAGCCAGGGTCGTTGCCGCGGGCTGTCCTGCGGCGATTTCGCGGGCAAAATTCGGGCCGCTGAGGATGCAGAGAGGATTTTGGGGAAGGATTTCGTGGGCGACTTCGCTCATCATCAGGCCGGTTTTCAGTTCGATGCCTTTTGAGGATAAAACCAGCGCCGTGTTTTTTTGTACATACGGCTTCAGGTTCTGCAGAATTTCCCTGAGGGATTGCGCGGGCGGGACGAGGAGAAGAATTTCTGCGTCTGAGGCGGCTTCTTTGAGGTCTGCGGTGGCGCGGATGTTTTGATGCAGCGGGATTCCGGGCAGGTTTTCGGTGTTTTCTCGTTTGTCGTTGATGATGGCGGCGAGTTCGGCGCGACGCGCCCAGAGGGTTACGTTTTGGCCCTTGGCCGCGATCACTTGTGCGAGGGCCGTGCCCCAGGCGCCGGAACCGATGATGCCGATCTGTTTCATGATTCTACAATGGCGGGGCGGGGCTTGAGGGTCAAGGGGTTGCGGGGGTTTATGCCTTTACGCCCGCTCCGATCTTCGGTTCGGCGGCGGGGTCGAGGGGCCAGCGCGGGCGGGCCTTGAAATCGAGCGGGTCGGTCAGGCCTTTTTGCAGGCGCTCTATCCCCGCCCAGGCGATCATGGCGGCGTTGTCGGTGCAGAGTTCGAGCGGCGCGGCGGAAAGGCGCATTCCGTGTTCCGCGCAGAGATTTTCGAGAGTCGAGCGGATGGTGCGGTTGGCGGAGACTCCTCCGGCGACCACAAGAACGGGATCGCTGGTTTTCTGGCCGTACGTGTCCTTAAATCGTTGCATGGCGTGGCGGCAACGGCTGGCCAGAGTCTCGCTTATGGCGGTTTGCAGAGAGAAGCAGAGGTCTGAGAGGTCTTGTTCCGAGAAAGGCGCGGACGAAAGGGAATCGACGTGTACTCTGACCGCCGATTTCAGGCCGGAAAAAGAGAAGTCGCAGCTTTTATGATGTTGCATGGGGCGCGGCAGGGGGAAGCGCCGCAGGGCTTTTTCGCCGTTCGTGCATTTTGCGGCGTATTCTTCGACCCTTGGGCCGCCGGGCCAAGGCAGGCCGAGGAGCTTTGCGGATTTATCGAAACATTCGCCCGCCGCGTCATCGAGGGTCGTTCCCCAACGGCGGTACAGCCCGACATCCTCGGCCACCAGAATTTGCGTGTGGCCACCGGAGACGAGAAGTATCAAATATGGAAATTCAATGTTGTCTGTCAGGCGGGGGGTGAGGGCGTGGCCTTCGAGATGGTTGATGGCGAGGAAAGGGATTTTCAGGGCGGAGGCCATCGCTTTAGCGGTCATCATGCCGACAAGTACACCCCCGATCAGGCCGGGTCCGCAGGTGGCGGCGACGGCGTCCAGATCGTTCACTTCAATTTTTGCCTCCTGCAGGGCTATGCGGACGATGCGGTCGAGGTGTTCGAGATGCGTACGGGCGGCGATTTCGGGGACGACGCCGCCATAGAGGGCGTGTTCTTCGAGTTGACGCAGCACTATATTCGAGAGTATCTCTCTTTTATCTGTTACGATGGCTGCGGCGGTTTCGTCACAGCTGGTTTCGATGCCCAGTACGATCATAAGACACAGAAGTAGAGCGCGTTCACATGACTGTCAAATCCCAAACCAAAGTCACTGTCCGTATTGGCACGCGGGGGTCGCCGCTGGCGCTGCTACAGGCGCAGATGTTCGAACTCCGTCTGCACGGGGTTTTGCAGGGCATTAAAACCCAGATCGTGCCGATCAAAACCTCCGGCGACTGGCACCCGCAGCAGGGAGAGGTCCGGCTGCCCGAGGGGCAGGGCGGCAAGGCCTTGTTTGCCAAGGAGCTTCAGGATGCACTTTTGCGCGGGCAGATTGACATTGCGGTTCATTCGATGAAGGATCTGGATACCCAGCTTCCGCCTGAGCTGACGATTCCCTGTATGTTGCCGCGGGAGGATGCGCGGGATGCGTTTTTGTCCAATGTTGCTCAAAATATCGACGCCCTGCCTGCGGGTTCGACGGTCGGTACGGCCAGCGTGCGGCGTCAGGCGTTTTTGCTGGCGCGGCGACCCGACCTTAAAGTGGTTCCCCTACGCGGGAATGTCGAGACGCGGATCGAGAAGATGAATTCCAAAACGGTGGATGCGACCTTCCTTGCCGTTGCTGGTTTGAACCGTCTGGGCAAGGCGAGTCTGATCAAAACCCACATCCCGATTCACGAGATGGTGCCCTCTGCCGGGCAGGGGGCGATCGGGGTCGAGTGCCGGAGAAAGGACGCCAGTCTTGTGTCCGTTCTTGGCCAAATAAATCACGATAATACATATGCTTGTGTGGCGTGTGAGCGCGCAGTCCTGACCACTCTGGGCGCGTCGTGCAACACCCCTGTCGGCGTCCATGCCGAGCTGCAGGGACTGAAATTGCGTATCCGTGCCCAGATCGCCGCACCCAACGGGCAGGGGATGTTCCGCGAGGTCGAGACCGGGCACCTGAACAGCTACAATGATTTGATTACTATCGGCCACGCTTTTGGGAAAAAGCTCAGAGAAAAGGCTCCAGCGGGTGTATTTAGCTGATTTTGTCCAATTTATATCGGTCTGCCCCCCATGCTCCCCAAATACTTCCCCCGTCTTCTCATCACCCGGCCACACGATCAGGGGCAGGATTTTATTACGGCTTTGGCGGACGCCTTGGGCGATGCTTTCCATGCGGATCAATTCACGCTGCTGCCGCTTATGGATATAGCTCCCGTTCCCTTTCGTCTGGCCTCGCCCAAGGGGTTCGACGGGGTGATTATGACCAGCACCAACGGCCTGCGCCATTTCGCCGGGAAGGTTCGTGAATTGAGTCATGGCAATGATCGGGCGCAGGGATATTTGTCCCTACCGCTTTATGTGGTCGGAGAGGGTACGGCGCAAAAGGCAAGGGAGGCGGGATTTGAGAATGTCCGTATTGCTGCGGAAAGCGCCGATGCGCTCAAAAACTATCTGCTCGGGCTTGTGGCTTCCGTTTCCCCGGAGAAGGGGAAGAAGCTGCGCCTGCTTTTTGTCCGCGGTGACACCGTTCATGCCGATTTTGACACAATCCTGCCCAACGATCTATTCGATGTTATCGGTGTCATAGTTTATACCGCTCAACCGTCACTTCTGCCGGAAGGGTTCCTCAGGGCGTTGCTTTTACAGAAGGACTTTGATGCGGTGGCTTTTTTCTCCGCACGTACGGCCCGGCTTTTTTTTGAACAGGCCCAAAAAGACCATCTACTTTTGAATTTGAAAAAGCCCGAGGCTTTGTGTATCAGTAATAATGTTCTCGAAACCGTACGCTCCTTCTGGGGGCGCAGCCTGTACGTGGCGGATTCTCCCAATCAGGAGGGTATGGTCGAACTGGTTGTGCGGCGCCTTAAGGCTTTGGAACAGACCGGACAGGCTATCCGTTGATATTGCTTCCCCCCGGTAGGGGCTTAACAGATTTCAGAGGGAAGACTTATGACAGAACCGAATAAATCCGAGTCCATCAAGAATGCCGAAAAGATTATCGAGCGATTCGGCGGTATCCGCCCGATGGCGTCAAAAATCGGCGTTCCCGTGACGACCGTTCAGGGGTGGAAAAAGCGGGATGCCATTCCCGAGAATCGTCTGCAGGATATCCTCTCGGCGGCGAATCAGAACGGCATCGATCTCTCCGATCTGATCACCGGCGCATCGGCTCAGGATACTTCACATTCCCCGGCCTTGCCGGCGGAGCCTGAAGAGCTTTCGATTGAGGCGGTTGAGTCCAGCGCTGAGGACGAGGGCGCTTTGGAGGGGGATTCACTGGCGGGGGATTCCCCTGAAACAGCAGAAGGCGAATCTCAGCAAAAGAGCTTGTTTTCATTGGAGGATCATGAATTACCCGAGGATTTTTCATACAAAGATAAAGTTGAATCCAAAGAGGAAAAGGCCTTTCGACCTGTCGATCCGTTTGCGCGGGAGAAGCTTCATCAGCAAGCGGGGCGTCCTTCTGCCGCTTCGCCGCAGGTCCGCCGTGTTCCCGAATCGGAAAAACACGCCATCCAGACCAGTTCGCTGATCAGTATTATCCTCATCCTGCTCGTGGCGATGGGGTCGGCGTCCTACCTCTGGCCCAAACTGCGTGAGCACAGCGAACGTATTTCCGGTGTCGAGCAAAACGTCCGGAGCCTTGAAGGCAGCGTTGAGACGGTTAAAAAAGAGCAGGAAGAGGTCAAGACCCTGGTTCCCCTGAACTGGGAGGAGCAGCTGGCCAACCTACAGAAGCAGACGACTGAGGCTACGGAGATGGTCAAATCGTCCCTCAAGGATGTGCAGAAAATACCGGGCGAGATCATGGAGGGGAATGTGATGGGCATTCCCGAGCGGGTGAAAGAGTTTGACACTTACGTCAACGATATGACCGCGAAGAGCCCTTTTGCCCAAGGTTTTATCGATTCTCTCAACGAGGTTCTGGATGAAGAACAGGGGCGGGAGAATATCAGCAATGCGACGCAAGCCCTGATGTCGGCGTTCAGTACCGGAACGGAGGGGGTTCAGAAGGATGGGGCTGAGGCCATCGAGGAAGCCCGCCAGAGCGACCCCTCTGCGGCCTCGATTTTCAAGGATGTTCCCAAGGAGGATCTGAAAAAGGCCGGGGCGATGTTCAGCCTCGTGCAAATCCGCGAGGCTTTGAGCCGCGATGGGCAGCCCTTCAGCGACCAGCTTGCCCTTCTGGGGAATATGGTCGGGGGTGATAGTCCCGAATTGCAGACGTCTCTTAACAGTATCGCCGAGGATGCGAAGCAGGGGGTGACCACGCCGCCCACCCTGGCCAAGGAGTTCGAGGGGCTGGAGGATGAGATTCTGGATACCTCCCTCAAGGAGGATGATTCCAGTCTGGCCGAGCAGGCGCAGGCGCAGTTGAACGCGCTTCTGCAGGTCGAAAAGGACGGGGAGCTTTTAACCGGAACCGATACCCAGAGCAAGCTGAACAGGGCAAAAAAACTCATGGCCAAGGGTGATCTGAAAGGCGCGAAGGCGGTGGTTGAGACGCTCTCGGAGAAGGAGCGTGAGCCCCTTCAGGACTGGATCAAAAAGACCGAGGCGACGATCCGCGTTCAGGATTTTGAGAATTCACTTGGGATCAGCCTGCCTTCCCTTCTTGGAGTTGAAAATTTCAAGAACTGGTGGATTATGACCAAAGACAGGCAAAAGCTTAGATAGCGGTTCCTTATTTGTTTTCCACAAGCTCAGACTTAGATGTTCTAGGGGGCGGCCTTAAAGGCACTGGCGAGATTTTTATCGGTCTGGCAGAGTTACGCAGCAGAAAGAAGATCAAATGATTCGTGCGCTCTGGTTTCTGATCAAGGTTGGGGTTGTCGTGGCAATCGCCGTCTGGCTTGCGGAGCAAGAGGGCAGCATCGTTATCGACTGGGCGCCTTATAAGCTGACGTTTCATGTCGGGCTGTTTCTGTTTTCGCTGTTCGTTTTGTTGTTCCTGTCGAATCTGCTGTTCAGCGTTATCAAGGGGACGCTCGATCTGCCGAAGAGCCTGAGGCGGTATAAGGACATCGCGGACCGGGAAAAAGGATACCGTGCTTTGACTATCGGATTAACGGCGATTGCGGCGGGCGACACCAAAAACGCGTCCTATCAGGCGCACCGGGCGCGAACTTTCCTCAAGGATGAAGACGGGCTGGTGAAACTGCTGGAGGCGCAGTCGGCGCGTCTTGACGGGCAGGAGGCGAAGGCCGGACAGATTTTTGCCAGTTTGCTTGAAGACAAGAACGCGGCGTTTCTGGGGGTGCGCGGGCTTTTGCAGAGCGCCATGGATAGCGGAGATTATGCCGGGGCGCTGGAGTTGGGGCGCAAGGGGCTTGCCATGTATCCCAAGCAGGCGTGGCTGCTGAAGATCGTTTATCACCTTGAAATCCGCAACAGGGATTGGGAGTCGGCGCGTAAAACCCTTTTCCGTCTTGAAAAAACCGGAGAAATTGCGGTCAACAAGGCGAATTCCGACCGGGTGGCGATGTATCTGGCGGAGGCCGAGGACGCGCAGTCGCGCGGTGATGAAAAGGAACTCTACCGTAATCTCCAGAAGGCTTATAAATGTGATCGGCGTTTTGTTCCCGGTGTTATGCGCCTTGCCGAGATGTTTCTTAAGCGCGGAAACAAGAGTGCCGTGATCGGGATGATCGAGGAGGCGTGGAAAATTACGCCGCATCCCGGACTTGTTCCGTTGTGGGATCGGGCTGCACCCGCCTCAAAAAAAGGCGATACTGTGGCGCGGGTCAAATGGTATGAGCGGCTGCTTTTGCTCAATACTGAAAGCGCGGAGGGGCTTCTGGCCATGGCCGAGGTTCTGATTCAGGAAGGGCTGTGGGGCGAGGCCAAGAAATATCTCCAGAAGGCCGATGCCGTGGGGCCGAGCGTCCGGCTCTATAAACTCTGGGCGCGGCTGGAGGAGAAATCTACGGGCAATGACGAGGCGGTTAAAATCTGGCTGGAGAAGGCTTCGGATGCGCCGCGGGAGAAGGTCTGGATCTGTTCAGAGACGGGCCATGTCTATGACCGCTGGATGCCGGTTTCCGATCAGGGATATTTCAACACGATTATCTGGGATATGCCGCAAAGCCGCCATCACGATGCGGCCTTGCGTCTGGTTTCGAAAGTTTCGAACGAGCCTTTGCTTGAAGCTCCGGCGAAGTTCAGGGCCAGCGGCTAGGGTCAAAACCCACAGCTTTTCTAAAGACCTGCAAACACGGTCTTTCTTCGCTTCCGCTTCTCAAATACGTCCGTGTATTCTGCGATGCGGTTCTCGAAAGCCCATGTTTTCGTTGACTTTATAAAAGCCGAAAGTCTTGACCCTAAGTTTTCCCTATTTCGCTTTCGGGCACGGGTAGGCTTCGCCAAAGGCCGCGCCGATTCCGTCCACGATATTTTTTGCTCCGGCATCAGCGTAGAGGTCGATATGGGAGAGGAAGGCCTGCGCGAGTTTTCCGGTGACGACCTCGCTCGGGATGCAGAAAATCGGCTGATTCTCTACAGGTTTGTGCAGGTAGTCGTAGCCATCGCGGAAGCCGCTGAGATACATCATGCAATCCTCAAAATCCTTGACCTCGTGCGGCTCGACCGTTCCGCCGGCCTTGGTTTTTTCCCATGTTTTCACAGCAGGGCGGCAGATATCGGCCAACCATGCGGCGGTGTACTGGTAGTTCGGGTCGGCGGACGGGTCCGTTGAGGCGGGTGCCGCCGGAGCGGCGGGTTGCGGCGCAGGCTGGGCCTGTGCGGGTATGCTCAGGCAAACGAGCGCGGCGGAGAGAATGAGCAAGCGTTTATTGTGGCGACGGGCGGGCATAAAATTTCCTTTCAGAGGGCGCATTAAATATTGATCATAGCGCCTAGTTTTTCATGCGCTCTGTCCCTCTGGCAAGGAGAATCATCCGTCTTCAGCGACAGTCCGTTTCCTCAATGCCGTGGACGATCTTCAGGTAGTCGGTGCCCCATTCGCATAGGGAATTGAGGATCGGCTCCAGTTTGCGGGCCAGCGGGGTGATGGTGTATTCGACCTTCGGCGGCACCTGCGCGAAGACCTTGCGGATCACCAGCCCGTCTTTCTCCAGTTCGCGGAGCTGCTGGGTGAGCATCTTCTGGGTGACGCCGGGGAGGGCTTTCTGCAGTTCGTTAAAGCGCAGGGTTTCATTCCGCAAGGTGTAGAGAATCGGAATTTTCCACTTGCCGCCGATGATGCGGATGGAGGTCAGGACCGGGCAATCGTCCGGGACCATCTCGGTGAAACAGAGTTCCTCGGAATTTTTTTTCTGCGGCTCAGCCATTGGGAATCCTCCATTAGTATCTTTATAGTATCTACATATCAAAAAGGTACGTACTTGCCAATAGTATCCTTTATTTCGCATGGTGAGTGTGCCGGATCAAACATCCGGCTAATATTAACCCCCAAGAAGGAGACCCCCTATGGGCGATTGCAATGACAATAGCTGTTCCACCGAGATCTGCGACAGCGGCAAAGGATCCTGCGATTCCGGCAAGTCGGAGGAATGCACATGGGCTGAAGACCTGCTGTGTCTGGCCAAATGCGCGAAGCATGAGCTTCTCAAGGAGAAGATGAAGAAGGAGCTTGAGGCCAAGATGGGCAAGAAGCTGGATGCGGTGGCGAAGGTCGCCGTTGAAGCGATGCTCAAGTGTATCGAGCACAAGATGGAGGCGATGGAGGCCTGTCACGACTACAAGGACAAGCTTTATGCGGCTCTGAAATCCTAAGCGTTGATCAGTGAGAGCGGATCCGGGGGCGGTTTACTCCACACGCCCCCGGATTTGTTTTGAAGTTCCTGCCGTACGTCTGATAGATTTTTACATCGGTTTACAGGCAGGTGTCGTGATGATTTTTCGTGCAGTCCTGATGGCGTTTATTCTTGCGATTTTTGCCTGTCCGGCTTTTGCGGCGAAAGCGTTGATTTTTTCAGATTGCACGAAGTATGAGGAGGAGTGGGGCTGTAAAGAGCAGAATCTCATGGTTTATAAATTCACCAACGGCGTTGTTTCCAAGGAGGAGTATTCGCGTTTTATGTTGGATGACAAGTCTCCGGCCGTTTTTGACGGCTATTTCGATCCGAGTGAAATCGTTCAAAACAGGTATCTTATTATCGGCGAGAGGATTTATGATCTCAAGGAACGAAAGGTCATTCATGACGGTTACCAATATGAGCATATGCGGTCGGGGGAGGGTGAAGATGTCTATTACACCGGGCGACGGGTTAAGATTCTTGATGATCAGATCGTTTATGCCGCGGGCGAGAGCGGGACGGATATCTATATTTACGACCTGAACAAACATACCTACGGAAAAGCGACTGCTGAGCAGGAGAAGCATTTCAAACACTGGGCTTTGTGGGGGGTATTTTCTCCCGATTTTCAAAAGACCCTGACCACAGAGCAGCATGATTCCGGTTTTCGCCTGGTTTTGAATACCGCAGAAGAGACAAAGGTTCTGGCTGACGGACTTCAAACGGAAAGCTCGCCTGATGATTTTCCGCATACATGGCTCAATAATGACACTGCTGTTACTCAGCGTTCCGACGGGGAGATCGTCACGGTCGATTTAAGCGGCAAGATTACGCCACTGGTCAAAATATATCTTAACCCGGGAGATAACCGTTTTGGTTATGCATGGTTGACCCGCGAGGATGACGGGCTGATCGTCTATACTTATGGCGATTCCCAGTACAGAATTAATCCCAAGACCAAAACGTTTGCCGAAGTCCGAGGGAATCTTCCCGCGACCAGTGTCAATCTCGAGTATGATTTTGAGGCGCAGTTTTTTCAACCCGATCAGGAAGGCAAGCCGCACAAGAGCAAAATTCTCTATAAGGGAACAATCATCGGACCGTACCGTTATTCCGAAGCTAAAACTTCGGATGGGCATATCGCTCTTGAATACTACTCCGGCGATAACTCTGCCGATGCCCAGCAAAGGGTGGCCGTCTGGAGCGCGGATTCAGGACAATGGACCGAGATAAATGTCGAATGGATGCAGTGTTTTATCGGCTGGGTCGATCTGGAGTGAGCTTTGTTCTCTCAGACCTTGATAAACCCGCGGTTCCAGAGTTCGAAGATGCCCCAGCCGGCGAGAAGGCCGCCCAGATGAGCCTCCCACGCTGTGTTCTCAAAGGCCAGACCGAGGACGATCGTCATCGCGCACCAGAAGATCAGAAGCGGGGCGTGGCCGCGTTTTCGCATATGCGGCGGGAGGGGCATCCGCGCCCAGTTCATGATGAGGAAGATTGCAAAGAAGCCGTCGATGGCGCCGGAGGCTCCAACGACCGGATGGGGTGAAAAAGGGTTTATGATGAAATACATCAGGTTTCCGGCTAGGCCGCAAACGATGAAAAACATCAAGGCGCGGCGCGCGCCAAAGCTCTTCTCGAAAAAGAATCCCATGACGAGGAGCATAAAGGCATTCAAGACCAAATGCATCCAGCCGAAATGGATGACCAGGCTGGTCAGGGGCGCGATCAGGGCGCTCCACTGCCATTCCGCCGCGCCCGTGTAGATGCCCGGGATGAAGGCAAACAGCACGATCATCTGCGCGTAGACTTCCTGCGGGAGAAGACTAGTGACCAGATGAATCAATATCAGGGTCAGGACTGCGGCTTTGGTAAAAAGCGGAATTTTTATCATCCTGCCGGTAAAGAACGGAACCTTTTCGCCCTTCTGCCTGTCCTTGTATGCTTTTTGCCACGCTTTTTCGTCGCGGCGCTTTTGTTCCTCTGCCTGCAGTTTTTCGCGGCGGAGGCGTTCGCGTTCGTCGGCGGAGGGGAAGGAGACGATATGACCGTGGTCCTTGCCGTTCGTTTTTTTTGGGGGGGTATCGTCGTCGTCTTCGGTCATGGATCGCCTGATTTCGCCTGCGGCCAGTTTGCTTTATTCCGGTTGTGCTTTCCACATAAAAAACGCCCCGAACCTTTAGAGGTCGGGGCGCTTATTGATGATCCTAATAGTATTTAGCCGAAGGTCGGCCTGAATCCTATGTCCGCGTTCTTCTCGCGGTCGTACTTGTATTTCGCCGTTTCGTCGCCTTTGGGTTTGAGGAAGCTGGGGGGCTGGACGCGAGTCACCAGTTCTCCGGCCTTGGCCAGCAGTTCGGTTGTGGCGATCACGGCGTGGTTGATCTGTTTGGCGAGTTCGGACATGATCGTTTCGAAGGCTTCCTTTGCCACTTGCAGGCCCATAACGACGATTTCGCGGACCGTTCCCTGTTCGGGCACTTTACCCTCGGCGCTGTCTCCGAAGCGGCCCGCGATCATCTCGACATCTTCCAGATTTTTCATTTTCGGCTGTTTTCCGCCGCTGCCGCTTTTGCCGGAGGATTTTCCCTCCTCGCCTTCTTCGTCTTCGGATTTTTTCTCACTTTTCATGTCGATTTCGACATAGGTCGGAGTTTGCAGGCTGACGGGGTATTTTCTTAATTCCTTGTTTTCCGGGTCTTTGCCTGACAGCCCGGCCTTGACTTCCAGCCTTAATTTGTGGGGGTCGCGCCAATCGAAGATCACGCTGTGGCTTTTATATTCGCCCGGGATTTTGCATTTTTTGACCAGCCGCTTGCCCGGATAGAGGGCTTCGGTGATCCCGGCTTCCTTTAAAAATTTCTTTATATTCAGTAACATATACTCTACTCCACACTCTACTGCTGCCTGTCCGGCGCTTACTCCCCCTCATCCTGAGTTACGGAAATTAAGTGTATCTTCGCTGGAAAAGCTTAAAAAATAATTAACATATTCACGAAACGGGCAGGGTTTATGGTTTTTCCTGTATTCGGCTTTTGCCAGAGCAGGTAAGAATCTGTTATGTTATGAGTGTGGAAATCTGTTTGAAAGGTTCCGAATCATGAGAAAAATTCTTCTTCCTGCTGTTCTGGCCGCTCTGGTACTAGCTGGGCAGCCTGTTTTTATGGCGGGGGCCAAGACGCAGTTGTTTGTTACAGATGAGAATGTTGAAACCACTAAGGACAGTCAGGGGCGCACCAATGTTTATAACGGCGTTCCTGTTGAGGGTGAGGGCTATACCGTACCTTATCTTAGCGATAAAGGGAGCAAGTCCAAGGTCAGCAGCGGTATACGCTATCAGAAAGCCCAAATGCCGAAAGCCTGGAAGGTTCTTGACAGCAAGATCATCAGTAACCGCGTGAGCGATACCAAGAATGCTCTGGCTTTTTCTTCCAAACAAAGAAAGCATATGAATGCGGCGACTATAGGGATTAACAGGTTCGATGAGGATGATGCTGCTGAAGAGGCTAACAAGAAGGCTCGCAAGGCCAAAAAGAAAGCCGAAAAAGAGGCAGAAAAGGCAGCCGAGCAAATGAATAGCGTTGGCCAACCCAAGGAGCAAGCTGCGGGGGGCGATGTTGAAGACGATTCAAAGAGCAAGAAGGGCGTGAAGTTCCGCAAGAAGACCCTTGATAGTGGGTCCAAGCGCGTTTTCAATCCTCCAGATTGATTTCAGTATAGATGTTTTTTTATAAAGGCGTGTTTTACACGCTTTTATTATTTTCGTCGATGTTAATCGGTGATATGGGTAGTTTATGAGCCTGGTCGCTGATTTTTCGTCTTTTGATCTATTGTTTCTGAGCGGCAGTTTTTTGCTTTTGGGCTGTTTCGCAGGTTTTCTGGCGGGATTACTCGGAGTCGGCGGCGGGATCATCCTGGTTCCCGGTCTTTATCTGATTTTCGAGGGGTTGAGAGAGAAGTTCGGTTTTTCGACCGAGAATCTTATGCATGTGTGCGTGGGGACTTCTCTGGCGATCATCATTCCCACCGGATGGTCTTCGGCGCGGGCGCATAAAAAGCGCGGGGCGGTCGATCCTGAACTGGTCAAGAAGCTTGGCGTTGGCATCGTGATCGGGGTTGTTTCCGCTACAGCTGTCGCCAGCGATCTGAGCAGCGAGGCACTGAAGATGATTTTTGCGACGGCCATGTTGTTCCTGGCCGGAATCATGATGGCGGATCACCAGAAATATAAACTGGGCGAAACTCTTCCCAAGCAGCCTTATACGGGGCTGGCCGGTTATGTGATCGGCGTGTTGTCTGCCCTGATCGGGATCGGCGGAGCGACGCTGAGCGTTCCCTATATGAGCCTTTACGGGGTGCCGATCCACCGCGCCGTAGGCAGCGCCTCCGCTCTCGGACTTGTGATCTCCATACCTGCGGCTCTGGGCTATGTTTATATCGGATTGGGCAAGGAGGGGTTGCCACCATTTTCTCTCGGGTATGTCAATTTTCTGGCGTGGCTGTGCGTGATTCCGGCCAGTATGCTGATGGCTCCGGTGGGGGCGAAGACGGCGCACAGTGTCAGCGTCAAGCGGCTCAAGATCATCTTTGCGGTTTTTATTGTCATCGTTGCGCTTAATATGTGGCGCAAGATCTTGATGTGACATGGGATCGTGTCTAACAGGAATAAGCCTCTCTGATCTCAGGATCGGGTTTTTCGTTCTGGCCTGCCTGATTTATGGTTTTTTCGGATCGCCGACGCCGGATCATCTCGGGTGGGTTGAGATTCTGGTGGGATCCTTGCTTGTGCTGTGTGTCGGGGCGGGCGGGGTTTTTCCGCTTTTCCGGTCGCCGAGAAACCAGCCGTTCTGGTATGGTTCGGGACAGGTTTTTTTGATCTACGGGCTTGGGATCAGCCTCAGCCTTTCTGTTTTTTACGGGCATCCGGTTTTACAAGCGCTGCGCGATCTTGTTCCTTTTCTCTTTTTGTTTCTTCCGGTTTTTCTTAAGCCTTTCTTTTCGCAGAATCCCCCGTACGGGCGCGTTGTCTTTTTTTGCGGTGTATTTATCGGCGTTCTTTTTTCGTTGCGCTCGGCGATCTCCCGGCTGGGGCCGTGCTTTCCGTTTTGCAGCGATGAGCTGTTGTATCTGGAGAATATGCCGACCGTTCTCTTCGCCGCTCTCATCCTCCTCGGATTTCCGATGCAGCGTTTTGTCCGCACGGGAAGCGCCAAGGCTTTTGCCTTTCTGATTCTCTGCGCCTTCGTCAGCCTTATTCCCGGTTCGGCGCTTGTGCTGTCCTCGCAGCGGGCGAGTCTGGGCGCCGTGGCTCTGTACGTCCTGCTGATCGGCGGATTTTATCTTTATCAGAGGCCGGGACGCATGGTTCCCGTCGTGTTGCTCGGTTTGCTTTTTCTTCTGCCGCTTATTGTGTTTTTACCGGCCGTCTTCGAAGCTCTGCTCAGCAAGACCGAGCAGGTGGGGTTCAACAACCGTCCAGAGGAAGCCGCCGCCGTTTGGGGCGCTGTGGCTCAGAATCCCTTCAGCCTGCTGTTCGGTCTAGGATGGGGGGCACATTTTCATTCCCCGGCTGTCGGCGGGGTGAGCGTAAATTTTACACATAATTTTTTCACGACGATGCTTTTAAAGTGCGGGGTCTGTGGATTGATTTTATCGTTCTTCTATATCGCAGGGCTGGCAAGGGTTCTGGGGCGGTTGATTTTTTTGAATCCTGTTTTCGGACTTGCCCTTGCGGCGCCTTTTCTCATCGATATTACGCTTTATGCGAGCTTTAAGTCGCTGGATTTCGGGTTGACGCTTTTGATGATCTCTTCCTCTTTGCTATACTTTTCCCAATCAGAATCATCTTCGTTTCCCTCTCAGAGTTCTCATGCGTCGTCCGACCATCGTTTTCATGAACCGAGTTTATCCTCCCGTGCGCGGCGCGACGGGGCGGGTTTTGCGTGACCTTGCCAAGTCCTTCGCCCGCGAGGGATGGCACGTCACGATCATCACGACCGGGCCGAAGGCGGTCAAGGAGAGGGACGGGGGAATCCGCATCATCCGCGTGAAGGCGCCGGAGCGTCCACGCGGGAGTCTTTCGTATCTGCTGATCTGGATGAAGATGCTGTTCACGGCTTTGCGGATCAAGGGGCGGCATCTGGTTGTCACGCTCAGCGATCCGCCGCTGGTCGTAGTCGCTGGACGTATCGTCGCCGCCGTGAAGAAAAGCCGTCATATCCACTGGTGTCATGATCTTTATCCCGATGTTCTGCCCGCGCTGGGTATCAAAATGCCCGGATTTCTCATGAATTTCTTCAAGGCGCAAAGCCGTAAGGCCATGCAATCCTGTGATAAGGTGATCGTCACGGGGCGCTGCATGGCCAAGCATCTGACGTATGAGGGGTTGAACCCGAAGCAGATTACGACGATTGCCAACTGGCCGGATATCGAGATTCTTGAAGCTCCGGTCCCTGATGACGGGGATGGGCAGTTCTTCACGGTGCCGACCGTGAACGGGGCGCGGCCCTACAACGAGTTGCTGAAAGAAAAACAGAAATTCCGCGTTCTTTATGCCGGGAATATCGGTCTGGCGCATCCTATCGAGGCTATCCTCGATGCGGCGGAAATTCTTGAGGAGGAATTGACGGACGTCGAATTCGTCTTCGTCGGGGACGGGGAGAAATTCGATTATATCGCCAAAGAGCGCACCAGGCGCGGGTTGGAGAATATCCGTCTGCTGCCTTTTCAGCCGGCTGAGCGTCTGCGCGAAGTCATGGAGAGCGGGGATATTCATCTTGTTTCGATGAAAGAGGAGGCAGCGGGGTTTGTCGTGCCGAGCAAACTTTATACCGCTCTGGCGGTGGCGCGGCCCTGCATCTTCATGGGGCCGGTACAGTCGGAAACGGCCAAGGTCATCAAGGATTTTCAGGCCGGAAAGATCGTTCCGCAGGGGAATTCGCAGGCGCTGGCCGATGCGGTCCGGTCGTACCGCATGAGCGGAGAGGAATGGTTTGCCGCGCACGGAGGGGCCGCCCGCGCCCGCGAGATATTTACGCCGTCCGGCTCGATTGACGCGTGGATGGAGCGGGCATGGGATTCCGTGCAGGAGGATTTGCGAAAGCCCGAGTGATTTTTTGAGTTACCGCCGTGATGAGTGAAAACCCCGCTACAGTCCGAACAGAAAAAACCCTGTTCGATGTTTTGCGCGATCTCTGGGCGGCGCGGATTGCGATGCTGGTGACGGGGTTTGCGGGGTTTGCCGTTGCGTTTACGTTCGTCACTCTGGCGCGGCCCTATTACCGGGCGGAGATGATTCTTGCGCCCGCCTCTCCCATCGGGCAGAGCGGATTTCAGCTTCCGATGTTGCCGGACCGGATGCTGTGGCAGAGCCAGAGCGTCCAGAATTATCCCAATTTCATGAAATTCGAGAACAAGTTCAACGCACCGTCGGTGGCCGGGCTTCTGCTGGAGGATGAAAAGATCGCGCGCGGGCTTATTCTCGATCAGACGTTCGATTTTCTGGCGCCGGAAGTCTCCTGGACACCGGAGAAGCTCTCGCGCTATCTAACGCGGTCGGTTCGGCTTGAGCCTGTGGGGAATACGCCTCTGCGGAAGCTTGTTTATCTGCATCCCGACCGGAATTTCGCGGCGTATCTGATCGAGCGGGTGCATCAGATCACCGATACGCTGATCCGGCAGACCCTCCGGCTGGAGACGCAAGAGCGGATTGCCTACCTGCATGAGTCGCTGAGCCAGACCGTGAATCCCGAGCATCGACGGGCGCTGGCGGATCTTCTGATGGAACAGGAGCGGCTGAAGATGCTGGTGTCCATGGACCAGCCTTATGCGGCCTCGATCGTCGAGCCTGCGTCTTCGGGGATCAAACCCGAGTGGCCGGACCCGCGGTTCGTGTTTCCGGCCTTTATCCTGATCGGGTTTTTTCTGGGGTTTGTGATTTACGGGATTTTTTATCTGCATGAATGAGCGCATCCCCGTTTCCGTGATGATTACCACCAAGAACGAAGAGCCGCGCATCGGGCGTTGTCTGCAGGCGCTTGCGGCTTTCGGCGAGGTTATCGTCGTGGATTCCGATAGCGCGGACGGCACGGGGGCCATCGCGGCGGCGGCGGGGGCGCGGGTTGTTTCCTACTGCTGGGACGGGCGGTATCCCAAGAAGCGGCAGTGGTGTCTTGAGCATCTCGAAACCCTGTCGCCGTGGATTTTCTTCGTCGATGCGGATGAGATCGTGACGGAGGCGCTGGTTGCTGAAATCCGGCGGCTGTTCGAGAGCGGGCGGGCGGATAACTGCGCGGGATTTTTCGTGCGCGGGCGTTACGTTTGGAACGGGCGGATTTTGCGGCACGGCATGATGAACAACAAGCTCTGCCTTCTTCACCGGGAGCGGATGTGTTTTCCGATTGTCGATGATCTTGATATTCCCGGCATGGGAGAGATCGAGGGGCATTACCAGCCTGTCCTCGCGCCCGGAATGGACGGCTATAGGATTGAATCGGTTCATGAGCCGCTTCTGCATCATGCCTATGAGGATGAGGGGCGGTGGAGCGAGCGGCATGAGCGCTATGCGCGGTGGGAAGCTGAGATGACCCGGCGCGGGGCGTGGCCGCGTGACCCCGTCCCGTGGCGGGAGGCGGCGAAGCGGTTCCTGCGGCGCTCCCGTTTGCGCGGGGCGGTGATGTTTTTTTACAGCTATATCTTCAAGCTCGGGTTTCTGGACGGCGCGGCGGGGCTTTCGTTTGCGCGCAGCCGGGCACGGTATGCGGATGCGGTGGTCAGGTTGAGCCGTTAGGTTTTGTTGTTGTGGCGGATTTTTTTGATTCCTTCTCAATCGTTTCTTCCTCACCACCACGCTTTTTGCCCTTCAGGCTTTCGTAAAGCTGCGGGAACATTTTTCGGACGTGCCAGGCCAGAGTCTGGGTGGCGTAGATGAAGACATTGTGCGGGAGGCTTACCAGCTTTAGTTTTTCGCGGATGATAAATTCCTCGCGGCGGCCTTCGCTGGCTTTCTGTTGCGATATCCCGCCGCTTTCGAAGAGGCAGACGGGCAGGGGGGCGTAGACGATTTTTTTCGCGTTCGTGAGGAACCTTGCCGTGAATTCATAGTCGGCGGCGATGTCGTAGATGACGCTGTACCAGAGTTTTTCCTCGCGGATTTTGTCGAGGCGATAGAACATGGCCTGATGATGCGTGAACATCCCGCTCGGCAAATCGCGGTAGCGGCCTGCGGTTTTATAGAATGGTTTTTCGGCATCCTTTCCGGTTTCAAGGGAGTCGCCGTAGATAAAGTCCGGCTCCTTGGCCGTGATCTTTACGATTTTCTCCAGTGTGTCGGGCTTGGCCAGCGTGTCGCCCGCGTTCAGGAAAAGCACATATTTCCCCGTGGCCTTTTTGAGACCCATGTTCATGGCGTCGAACAGGCCTTCGTCGGGTTCGGAGGTCCATTTCGCCTTGACGGTTTTCAGAAAGTCCTTCGTGCCGTCCTCCGAGGCGCCATCGGCGACGATCCATTCAAAATCCTTGAAGGTCTGGGCCTCCAGCGCGGCGTGGGTGCGGCGCAGACCGTCGAGGTTGTTTTTCGAGACCGTGACAATGCTGAATAAAGGGCCGGAGGAGGGTTTAATCGTCATTTTACGCTCATTTCCATTTAGTCGCGGATATCATCAATGAATATCGAGGTAATGGCAAGGTTGCTTAAAATCTGGCTGACGTCTCTTGCGCTTTCGATGAAATCAAAGGGTTTGGGGTCGCGGGGGACGACGATGGTGGAGCCGGGCGGGATCATGACCGCGTCGTGGTTCCAAAGCCCTGCTTTCAGCGGCTGGGCGCTGCCGTCCGGGTAGATGACGAAGGCGCGGCCCTTGTCGGCGTGGTAGGTGAAGCCGCCTGCCTCGCGGATGTAATCCTTCGGGTCTTTATCCTTGCGGAACTGGAGGCTGGCGGGGGAGAGGACTTCGCCGTCCACGCGCACGGTGAGCGGGCGCTTGGGGATATAGAGGCGATCTCCGGCCTCGAGCAGCATATCGAGGTCCGGCTTGACGGCCAGAATGTCGGGGTCGGCCTCTACGGTGATCCGGCCCAGCGGTTCTATGGTTTCCAGTTCTTCGGCCAGTTCGCGGGCCATTTGAATCTGTCCGGCGTCGGGGGCGTCCTTATCCTGCTGCACGGCGGCGGCAAGGGAGCGTTTCATGTCCTGCGCGGCGGAGCGGAAGCGGCTTTTTTCTGCACGGCGCTGGGAATCACGGCTGAACACGGCGCCTTCGGGATAGGCCTGATCGGTTAATCCTCCGGCGCGTTCGATCAGATCGGAGATGCGGTCATTGGGGAGAATATCATAGGGGCCGGGGTTGCGGACTTCGCCGCGAATCAGAACCGTGCGCTCCTCGGTTTTGCGGCTGAGTTCCTTGATGCGGATGGAGTCTCCGGGACGGACCGGGATGGTTTCCGCCGGCGTTTCATCGAGATCGTAGTTTCGCCGCTGCGGCCGCTGATCCGTCTCATGCACTGATAATGCGTTTGTGATTTCGATATCCCTGCTGTCGGCATCCATCGTCAAGCCGCCGGAAACCGCGAGAAGCTGATCGAGGGTTACGCCTTCGGCTACGGGGTAAATGGCGGGCGTACGCACGGCACCCTGCACATTTACGCCATGCTCTTTCAGGAATGAGCGTAGCGCTGTATCGTCCGGGGAAAAACCTATGGATTGCGTGAGCGCAGCGTGTGGATAATCCGTATTTTCGCTGCGAAGAAGATCGCTTTTATTATCTTGATTTAATTTATAAATATCGGTTTTAGAAAACAGGATAATTTTGTCGTCTTCCTTCAGATTAAAATCATCTTTTTTATTTAAAACGGAACGAACCGAAAATTCAAAATGCTGCGTTGCCAGCTGCTCCTGATCCCGGCGTTCGATGACTCCGAGCAGGGGGTAGATGTCCCGGCCCAGAACATCGGGCGAATCCAGCAGGGCGGAGAGGGTGCGATTGTGGGTCAGGTCATGCAGGCCGGGTTTGCGGACGTGTCCGGCGAGTTCGACCATGCCGCTGCGGCGTTCCTCGCTTTTCAAGACCTGCAGGATGGCGCCGTGTCCGAATTGCCGTGCCTCTGCATTTTCGATCTCCGTGACATTCTCCCGGCCCTGACGATCGAGGTCCAGCCGCATGAAGCGATTCTGGCCGGGGACGAGAATGCCGCCCGCAAGATTCAACATATCTTCGAGGCTCAGATTTTCGCTTTGTTTGCCGTGCTGCGTGTATCCGGGGCGGATTTCGTAGATTGCGGGGCGGTTGACGTCTCCGGCAACGGCTACGGTCGGACCGATGGGAGGAACGATGATGCGGTCGCCGTCCTGCAGGCGCATATCGGTCATGATGCCGCCATGCAGGAGAAGATCGTAAATATCAATCTGGCGGCTGCGTCCCTGCCGGACCAGCTTGATTTTCCGTAGCGAGCCGGTCTTCTGGATGCCGCCGCCGGCGCCGAGGGCGTCCAGCACCGTGTGAAACACGGTGAGGTTTTTGCGGCCGGGTTTATTGATATGGCCGACCACCAGCACGCCGACCTGACGCACAGACGACAAGGAAATGTAGGCCTGGGTGTTGGGCAGGGTTGAGACGGCGTTTGTTATGACTTCGCGTACTTCGCCGATGGTGCGGCCCGCAGCGGGTACAGGCGCCAGATCCTTAATGAGAATCATGCCTTCGGTGTTGATTTTGTAGGTCTGCTGGTCGGTCCGCTGTCCTGAAAAGGTGATTTGAAGCTCATCGCCCGTGCCCAGAACGAAATCATCCTGCACTGCGCCGAGGGGAGGCGCATTTGATTCTTCTGTTTTCAGGCTTTCGCTTCCGGTGTTGAACAGATCGTAGCCGAACTGGCGCAAAGGCTGTCCGGCCCGTCGAGAGTAAAGGTTTTCAAGAGGTGACGGGGCGGGTTCGGCTTGTGCGCTATCACTCTGCCGCTCGTCCTTTGGCCTCAGGTCCGGCTCAAACTCCTGAAGGGTTTGTTTGTCCGCGCTGTCTCTGGGGGTCGGAAGAATCCTTCCGGTTTCCTCTCCCTCTTCGGACAGGTAGGCGCGTTTGTATTCCTCCGGGTAGGGCTTGTTTTCCAGCCACGGGGAGAAGGGTTCGGGCAGGCCCGTGTCCTGCGCCTGGGTTGCAAGGGCAGAGGAGAACAGGAGCGACAGGGCAACAGCGAGTGTTAACGGTCGAGACATGTTTTTCGAAAGCCGGGCGAAAGTTGCCCAAAGATGCAGCACATTATACCCTGTAAAAGGACGCTTGTTAACGTGTTCTTACGGAAAAATGTTGGTCTATGCGGAGGCCGGGGTTTCCTCCGGGGTTTCCGGTCGGCGTTTGTCCTTGTATTGCTCGGCCGTATCGATAATGGAGTAGGCGACCGTTGTAATATGGCTGTTGATGCGGCGGAAATCGCGGATAATGTCGGTGTGCAGAGCGCTGGTGGACATCGTGTCGGCCAAACGGCTTCGCAGGCGCTTGATATGCTGCTCGGTGCTTTTCTTTTCGGCCTCGCGCACGGTTTTCTTGCCTTCGACCAGCTGGCGCGCCAGTTTAGGATCTTCGGAAATGAAGATGGTTTGGGCGAGCTTCATGTTGTTCAGGATGGCCTG